>JAGVCY010000131.1 GCA_020058965.1 Candidatus Omnitrophota bacterium
AAAAAAGCCCCGGCATTTCTGCCGAGGCTTGGGGGGATTCCATAGGAAATCTTTCTTCACCACTTGATCAGCCAAGTCACAACTGCCTCGCCACTACCACCGCAATCAGGGCAGGCAGCATTTTTCGCCATAGCTCCGAGCTGGCCATCGCCAAAGCATTTCGGGCCGCGCATGAAGGTCAGCTCGCCGAAGAGCATTTATCTGCCGCACGGTCGCTTTCAAACCGCGTTCTAAATGAGGTCCGGACCAAGTGGCCGCAGGGCGGCGCGGTTTCGATCGAAGACATTCAGGACATCGTGGAGCGAACGCTCATGAACAGCAGCCACTACGAAGTGGCCAAGCGCTACATCGTCTACCGCGAAGAGCGCCGCCGGGACCGTGCCGCGCGGACAAAAGCCGAACCCAAGCTGGATTGGGCGAAGACCTACCAGGTTCGTGGCGCGGACGGCAAGACTCGGGAACTGGATGTCGAGGAGCTTGTGTTCAAAGTGGGCACGGCCTGCCGCGGACTTGAAAATGTTTCCGCCGAAAATATTGTCAAGGAATCGCTCAAAAACTATTTTAACGGCATTACGGACGAGCAGATTGATTTTTCAAATATTCTGGCCGCCCGCGCCTTTATCGAAAAAGAACCCAATTACAGCCTGGTCGCTGCCCGACTGCTGTTGTTGACCGGTTACCAGGAAGCGCTCGGCATGCCGGTGAGCTTCGAGAGCATTCGAACCGAGTATCCGCGTTACTTAGGCCAGTACATCAAGAAAGCCGTCGAGCTGGAGCTTTTGGGTCCCGATCTGCTCGGCTTTGACCTGGATTTTCTCGGCCGCCAAATCAAGCCGGAACGCGACCTGACCTTCCGCTACATGGGGCTTCAAACACTTTATGACCGCTACTTCATTCATTGGCAGGATCGCCGGATCGAAATCCCTCAGGTATTCTGGATGCGAGTCGCGATGGGCTTGGCCAAAAAAGAAGAGAAGAAAAATGAGTGGGCGGTTCGTTTTTATGACATGCTGTCGACGCACCGTTTTATTTCTTCAACCCCGACGCTTTTTAACGCAGGCACGATTCACTCCCAGCTGTCGTCCTGCTACCTGAGCACGATCAAAGATGACTTGCTGCACATCTTTAAGTGCATGCAGGATGACGCGATGCTCTCCAAATGGTCTGGCGGGCTCGGAAACGACTGGAGCTATGTGCGCGCGATGGGTTCCCGTATTAAAGGAACCAACGGCAAGAGCCAGGGTGTTATTCCGTTCCTTAAGGTCGCGAACGATGTGGCGGTTGCCGTGAATCAAGGCGGAAAGCGCCAAGGGGCGATGTGCGCCTACCTCGAAAGCTGGCACATGGACATCGAGGAGTTTTTGGAACTGCGCAAAAATACCGGTGACGAGCGGCGCCGCACGCATGACATGCACACCGCCAATTGGATTCCGGATTTGTTCATGAAGCGCGTGAAGCAGAATGCGGAATGGACGCTTTTTAGCCCGAGCGACGCGAAGGATCTGCACGATTTGTACGGCCAGGCGTTTGAAAAGAGGTATGAAGAATATGAAGCGCTTGCCAAGCAGGGGAAGGTCCGGCACAAGACCATCCAAGCGGTTCAACTCTGGCGCAAAATGCTCACGATGCTATTTGAGACGGGTCATCCCTGGATCACCTGGAAAGACCCCTCCAACCTCCGGTCGCCTCAGGACCATTGCGGCGTCGTTCACAGCTCGAATCTTTGCACCGAGATTCTCCTGAACACCTCCGAAAAAGAAACAGCCGTCTGTAATCTCGGTTCGGTCAATCTCACGGCGCACACCAATGAGCGCGGAATCGACCATGAGTTGCTCAAAGAAACGATCGAAGTCGCGGTTCGGATGCTCGACAATGTGATCGACATCAACTATTACCCGACGGTAGAGTCTGAATTCTCGAACGCGAAGCACCGCCCGATTGGTCTCGGCATCATGGGATTCCAGGATGCCCTCTACATTCAGAATCTGAGCTACGCGTCCCAACAGGCCGTCGAATTTGCCGATGAAAGCATGGAAGCGGTGTCGTATTACGCGATTCTCGCGTCGTCCCAACTGGCCGCCGAACGCGGCGCTTACGCCACCTACCAGGGCTCAAAGTGGTCGAGAGGATTGCTTCCGATTGACACGATTCAAATCCTGGAAGAAGAACGCGGCGTGGCCGTTCGCATGGATCGTTCCGCCAAAATGGACTGGGCTCCGGTCCGTGAAGCGGTAAAGAAGCACGGGGTCCGCAACTCCAATGTGATGGCAATTGCGCCGACCGCGACCATTGCCAACATTATCGGCGTCACCTCATCCATCGAGCCGACCTACAAGAATATCTTCGTCAAGAGCAACCTCTCCGGAGAATTCACGGTCCCGAACGAGTACCTCGTTCAGGATTTGAAGCGTCTCGGGCTCTGGGACGACGACATGATCAATGATCTGAAATACTTTGACGGCAGCGTGCAGGAGATCGGCCGAATTCCCGCCAATATCAAGCAGAAGTATCCGACCGCGTTTGAAGTGGATTATGAGTGGGTTGTTGAGGCCGCCGCCCGGCGCCAGAAGTGGATCGACATGGGACAGTCCCTGAACCTCTACCAAGCATCCACCAGCGGAAAAAAACTCGGCGACATGTACATGCGCTGCTGGGAGTCAGGTCTCAAAACAACCTATTACCTCCGCTCGCTCGGCGCGACCCGCATTGAAAAGAGCACGCTGGATGTCAACAAGTACGGAAATGTACTTGGGCAAAAGGAAAACGGCGAGACCGCCGAACAACCCAAGCGAGTTTATACCGAGGAAGAAAAAAAACAGTGCAACATCGCGAGCGGACCCGACTGTGAGGCTTGCCAGTAGCCGACGGATCGTTTAAGAGATTTGAGACCCATCGTCCGGAATTTGGAACACCACCAGGGAGAATCATTATGAGCGACATCGCCGGCTTCACCAGTCTGAGAAAAACCACCGACCGCGTTTCGGCGGGCGTCAAGCGTATCATCAACAATGACCGCGTGGTCGATGTGAATCAGCTGATCCCGATCAAGTACAAATGGGCCTGGCAGTATTACATGGACGCGTGCGCCAATCATTGGATGCCGCAGGAAATTTCGATGCAGCGCGATATTGAGCAGTGGAACAACCCCAAGGGTTTTACGGAAGATGAACGCCGTGTGATCAAGCGCAATCTTGGATTTTTTTCGACGGCGGATACGATCGTCGCCAACAATGTCGTGTTGGCGGTGTACCGTTATGTGGACAATCCCGAGTGCCGTCAGTACCTCCTGCGCCAGGCGTTTGAGGAAGCGATTCATATCCATTCCTACCAATACATCATTGAGTCGCTTTCTATGGACGACGGTGAGATCTTTAACATGTACCGGGAAGTCTCGACCATTTATGATAAGGATGAGTTTCAGATGAAGCTCACCGAAGACATCATGAGTGATGGTTTCGAGTGCCGCACCGAGCGCGGGCGCGAGCGGCTGCTGGATAATCTGATCGGATATTACGCGGTCATGGAAGGAATTTTCTTTTACAGCGGATTCGTGATGCTGCTGCAGTTTGGCCGTCAGAACCGGCTGCCCGGCGCGTGCGAGCAGATTCAATACATTCTCCGTGACGAGAGCATGCATATGAACTTCGGCCTCGACATGATCAACGGAATCATCGACGAGAACCCTGATATCTGGACGCCGAAGTTTCAGGTCTCGGTGGTTGAAAAAATTAAGCAGGCCGTCACACTCGAATACAATTACGCCAAGGACTGCCTGCCGAACGGTGTATTGGGATTAAATTCGGACATGTTCAAGGAATATGTCGAGTACATCGCCGACCGCCGTCTTGAAAAACTCCGCCTGCCGCGGATCTACAACGCCGAAAATCCTTTTCCTTGGATGAGCGAGATGATCGATCTCAAAAAAGAAAAAAACTTCTTCGAAACGCGTGTCACCGAGTACCAGACCGGCGGATCCCTGGAGTGGTCATAAGGGATCGGAAGTTTCCCGCCAAAAAATCTCAAGAACCGGTAGTTCGCACGGCCAATCTGGGGTTTCCGCGCATCGGGGCTCATAGAGAACTGAAGCGGGCTCTCGAAAGCTATTGGAGCGGCGTTTCCGACGAGGCATCGCTTCTCGAAACCGCCCGCGTGATCCGAAAAGCCAATTGGAAGATCCAAAAGCAGGCCGGGATCGATATTATTCCCTCCAACGACTTCAGCTTGTATGACCAGGTATTGGATATGATCTGTCTGCTCGGGGCTGTGCCCGAGCGTTTTGGATTTAGGGGCGGGGAAGTGGATCTGGATCTCTATTTTGCGATGGCACGCGGAACGCAGGAAAAGCAGGGGCTGAGCGGTGAATCGGTGCCGGCCATGGAAATGACCAAATGGATGGACACCAACTACCATTACATCGTTCCAGAATTGACGCAAGGGATGAAGTTTGCCCTCTCATCCAAAAAAATATTTAATGAATTCACGGAAGCTAAAGCTCTCGGGATCGAGACGCGGCCCGTGCTGATCGGACCGGCGACCTTTCTTTCATTTGGAAAATCCAAAGGAATGGCATTTGATCCGTTGTCACTGCTCGATCACTTGCTTCCGGTTTATGTCGAGGCCCTCAAGGAGCTGAAGCGGCTGGGTGCGGACTGGGTGCAAATCGACGAACCCCTGCTGGTGCTTGAAATTTCTGAACCCGCCAGGCGCGCAATCCGTAAAATCTACGAAACGATCAGCCGTGAAGTTCCGGACCTCAAGGTTTGTTTGACCACTTACTTCGAAGCATTGGACGAGAATCTAACCTTGGCCGTTCAACTGCCGGTTGCCGCGATCCATTTGGATTTGGTGCGCGCGCCGCAGCAGTTGAAGCAGGCACTTGCGCTGGCGCCTCCATCCTTAATCCTTTCGCTGGGTGTTGTTGACGGACGAAATATTTGGCGAAATGACATTTCTCAGATTCTCCGTAATCTTCGCGAAACGCTGTCGGAACATGCGGGTCGCCAAGTGTGGATCGCGCCATCCTGTTCGCTCATCCATGTTCCCATCGACCTGGCGCTGGAAACAACGCTGGACCCGGATGTGCTTTCCTGGATGGCATACGCCAAACAAAAGCTCGAAGAAGTTCGGACCATCTGCGCGGCGCTTGGCAAAGGGGATCGGGCTGCGCAAAATGAAATTAACACCAACCAAAAAGCGATGGAATCGCGCCGCAAGTCAGCGCGCGCACATGTGCCCGCGGTGCGCGAACGCACAGCAGGTGTCAGGTCCAGGGATTTGTCGCGCGGCACCATTGCCGACCGCCGCTTGCTTCAGCGGAAGCGGCTTAACCTGCCCCTATTTCCAACAACAACGATTGGCTCATTTCCTCAGACGCGCGAGGTCCGGCAAGCGCGATTGGCATTTAAATCGGGCGATATCACGCCCGAGCAATACCATGACTGCATGAAGAATAACATCCGGGAGGCGGTGCGTCGTCAGGAGGCCCTGGGCCTGGATGTGCTCGTTCATGGTGAATTTGAGCGCAATGATATGGTCGAGTACTTTGGCGAACAATTAGAGGGGTTTGCTTTTACCCAGCACGGTTGGGTTCAATCTTACGGGTCCCGATGTGTAAAACCACCCGTGATTTTTGGCGATGTGCGGCGCCCCAGGCCGATGACCGTGGATTGGTTTGTGTATGCTCAGTCCCTGACATCGCTCCCGATGAAGGGAATGCTTACGGGCCCGATCACCCTTCTTCAATGGTCCTTTGTTCGCAACGATCAGCCGCGCAGTGAAACCGCGCGTCAAATCGCGCTGGCCATCCGCGACGAAGTCACTGATCTAGAAAAAGCCGGAGCCAAGATCATCCAAATCGACGAAGCGGCGTTTCGGGAGGGGCTGCCGATCAAAAAATCAGCTTGGAACGATTACCTGCGCTGGTCGGTGCAAGCGTTCCGCCTCTGCTCGAGTTCTGTGAAAGACGAAACTCAAATTCACACGCACATGTGCTACAGCGAATTCAACGACATCATCGCGGCGATCGCCGACATGAACGCCGATGTTATCTCGATCGAAACATCACGATCACAGATGGAGCTATTGGACGCGTTCGTCAAGTTCAAGTACCCCAGTGATATCGGGCCCGGCGTCTACGACATTCATTCGCCGCGTGTTCCCGGTCCGGACGAAATGCGCGGTCTGCTGGACAAGGCCGTGCGAGTTCTGCCGATCGGCAGCATCTGGGTGAA
>JAGVCY010000093.1 GCA_020058965.1 Candidatus Omnitrophota bacterium
CCGAACCCGCCAGCGCCGCCAGTGTCGCCGGACTCCTGGCGCTCGCAAAAAAAGGTTACTTCGGCGCGTCTAAAACGGCCGGAAAACAGAGGACGGCGGTTTGTGTTCTCACGGGGCACGGGCTGAAGGACCCCGACACCGCGATCCGGAGCATCGGAAAGCCCAAGTCAATTCCGGCACAACAAGACCGCGTGCTGAAAGAAATCGACCGATGAAGCGAATTGTTCTCGCGCTCGCAGGCATCGCGGACGAGCCGCTTGAGGTGTTGGACGGAAAAACGCCGCTTGAAGTGGCGAAAGCGCCAAATTTGCGTCTGATGGCGCAGAGGGGCAGCATCGGACGGCTTCGTTTGCCTGGCGATGACGGAACTGCTTCTGAAGCGGCCGCATGCTTGGGACTTTTGGGATATGGCGCCAATGGCGCTTCCGCTCGCGGCCCTTTGCAGGCTTCGGCCATCAATCTAACGGCAACACCGCATCAGACGCTTCTGGCCTGCCGTTTGATCACCGTGGAAAATGAAAAGCTAGTCGACCCGCATGCCGGTCGGATCGGTGAGCGCGAAAGCGCGGTGCTGCTTGAGTCACTGAACCGCGCGTTCCGCGAACAAAGTATTCGCTTTTATTCCGGAGAGAACCGCACGCATGTGATGGCCCTGCAGGACACGGATAAATTTAAAAATTCAGAAGCGCTTATGGATCTGAATCTACAGGATCCCGAGTCAATGGTGGGCCGGGAAGTGTGGGCAGGATGGGGGCGTTCGGCTGCGGCGGCCAATCTCAAGGACGTATTGTTGCAAGCGGCCGAAATTCTTGAGGCGCATGAGATCAACAAAGTTCGTGTCGATCTAAATGAGAACCCGGCCAATCATTTGTGGGTTTGGGGGCCGGGCACACCCATTGCGCTGGATCCGTTCAGACTCCCGCCGGGAGGTGCGGCTATTTTAAGTTCGTCGGATGTGTGGAAAGGCGTCGGCCGAGCCGCGCGGCTAACCGTTGCCTCTTCGATGAGCCATTTTCAGATCGAGCCGTCTGATTTGTCCGGTCTGACAGAACAACTGAAGGGATGGGTGCGGCAGCAGGAACTATTGTTTGTTCATTTGGATGGCGCGGACCGTGCATCCCGGGCAGGTGATTACAAAAAAAAGATCCGGTGGATCGAAGCCTTTGATCAGCATGTGATCGGGCCTCTGCTTGCGAGCGTTGGCACGGATGCCCGCATTGTGATCGCGTCCGGTTATGTGGCATCCACCGCGCGGCGTGAACGCATTTCGCCCGAAGCGCCCATGCTCTCATGGGACGCGGGTGTCGCCGCGTCCGGCGGAACCGAATTCAGCGAAGAAGCGGCAAACAAAGGCAGCGAAGTTTTAGTGGGCGGCGCGGCATTTTTTAAAAAACTAATGGGAACGGCATGAAGCCAAAGACATTGATCGTTCAAAAATACGGCGGCTCGAGCGTTGCTAATCCGGAGCGAATTCAGCGGGTCGCCAAGCGCATTGCCAAGACCAGCCGATCCGGAAAACGGGTCGTGGTCATCGTTAGCGCGCTGGGCGACACGACGGATGATCTGCTCGACTTGTGCGGGAAGATCACGATGAATCCTTCGCGGCGGGAGCTCGACATGCTGCTGTCCACCGGGGAGCAGATTTCGACCGCGCTCATGGCGATGGCGCTGCATGAGTTGGGGGTCGACGCGATTTCGCTCAACGGCTTTCAAGTCGGTATCAAGACGGATTCGTCGCATACGCGTGCTCGAATTCTCGGGATTCGCCGCGCACGCGTCAATCGGGAGTTGGGCGCCGGCAAAGTCGTGATCATCGCCGGTTTTCAGGGCATTGATGCCAATATGGAAATCACGACGCTGGGACGCGGAGGTTCGGACCTGACGGCCGTTGCCGTCGCGCAGGCGCTCAGCGCCGACGCCTGCGAAATTTATACGGATGTGAACGGAATTTATACAACCGACCCCAGGATTCTGCCTGAGGCGCGCAAGATCGACCGCATCAGTTATGAGGAAATGCTTGAAATGGCTTCCGCCGGTGCGCAGGTCATGCAGGCGCGCTCCATCGAAGTGGCCGGAAAATACGGCGTGCCACTTCACGTGCGCTCCAGTATGAACGAAGAAACCGGAACCTGGATCATCAAAGGAGATAAATCGATGGAAAAAGTTCTGGTGCGCGGTGTTACCGCAAGTAAAAAAGAAGCCAAGATCACGATCGCGGATGTGCCGGATCGCCCGGGCATGGCGGGCAATATTTTTAGGTCGCTCGCCAAAGCGGGGATCAACGTGGACATGATCGTCCAAAACGTGGGCCGCACGGGCAAAACGGACATTTCATTCACCATTCCGGCGGATGATGTGAGCGCCTCTTTGAAGGCCATCGCATCTATTCGCCCCGCTATTTCCAAGGATCATCTGATCATCGACAAACACATCGCGAAGGTTTCGGTGGTGGGCATCGGCATGCGCAGCCATTCGGGTGTGGCGGCGGATATGTTTGAGGTTTTGGGAAAGAGCCGCATCAACATCGACATGATCTCTACCAGCGAAATAAAGATCGCCGTCATCGTGAAGGATAAGGACACGGACCGCGCCGTGAAGGCGCTGCACGACCATTTTGTGACCAAGAAGGACCGCTACCAGTCGGTTTAACGGAGCATTCATGAAATCCTCGCTCAAGAAAAAACACATCGAGATCTACGACACGACGCTGCGGGACGGTTCGCAGGGCGAGGGGATTTCGTATTCCGTGCAGGATAAGCTCCGGATCGCCGAAAAGCTCGACCAGCTGGGCGTCGCATTTATCGAGGGCGGCTGGCCCGGTTCGAATCCCAAGGATCAGGAGTTTTTTAAACAGGCGCAAAAGTTAAAATTCAAAACGGCCAAATTGGTGGCTTTCGGCTCCACCCGCCGCGCCGGAATTGCCGCGTCCGCGGATACGAACCTTCAAGACCTGGTGAAGGCGGGAACACCCGCGATCACGATTTTCGGCAAAACCTGGGATTTTCATGTCCGCGAGGCGCTGCGCGTGAGTCTTCAGGAAAACCTCGATATGATCTCCGACTCGGTCAAGTTTTTACGCGCAAAGGACCGTGAAGTGATTTATGACGCGGAGCATTTTTTTGACGGATACAAAGCCAATCCAGACTATGCGCTGAAGACTTTGCGGGCGGCTCAGGACGCCGGCGCGCGGACGCTTGTTTTATGCGACACCAATGGCGGCACCTTGCCAACTGAGATCGCCGCCATCACGCGCGCGGTACACAAAGCGGTGACCGCGCCGCTGGGCATTCACACGCACAATGATTCGGGCACGGGCGTTGCCAATGCCATCGCCGCGGTTGAATCCGGCGTGGCGCATGTACAAGGAACCATCAACGGCTTTGGCGAGCGTTGCGGCAATGCCGACCTGATCTCGCTCATCGCGAATCTTCAGCTCAAAATGGGCTACTCGTGCATCGAGGCCTCACACTTGAAGCAGCTGACCGAAGTCGCCCATTACATCGGCGAAGTCGCCAATCTGATACTTCAGAACAATCAACCATACGCGGGTAAGAGCGCTTTTGCCCATAAAGGCGGCGTTCACATCAACGCGATGCTCAAGCATCCGCAGACCTACGAGCATATCTCGCCTGAAACGGTCGGCAATGTCCGCCGATTTTTGACGAGTGAGCTATCCGGCAAATCGAACATCATGATCAAGGCGCAGGCAATGGACGGGTCGCTTACCAAGGAGAGCCCGAAGACCCGCAAGATTCATGAGCTGGTTCAGCGGCTGGAGAATGAGGGCTATCAATTTGAGGCGGCCGAAGCTAGCTTCGAACTCCTGGTGCATAAAGAGCTCAAAAAACATAAGCGGTTTTTTGATATTTTGGGTTACAAGGTGGTTGTGATGTCCGAATCGGATCAGCCGCCGATGAGCGAAGCGACCGTGCATATTCGCGTCAAAGACCGCGAAGAGTTGACCGCCGCGCAGGCGGACGGTCCGGTGAACGCGCTCGATCGCGCTCTACGAAAGGCCCTCAGCCCGTTTTACCCCAAACTTTCGGCCATGCATCTCTCGGATTTCAAGGTTCGCGTGATCAATCAAAAAGCCGGCACCGCGGCGAAGGTGCGCGTGTTCGTTGAATCAAGCGATGAAAACGGCTCCTGGACCACGGTGGGTATCAGCGAGAACGTGATCGAGGCCTCCTGGCGCGCTCTGTTGGACTCCATCGAATACAAGCTTCTCAAGCGATGAGCGCGCAGGAGATTCCCAAGGCCTACGCGCCCGCGGAGGTCGAAAAAAAGTGGCGCCGGATTTGGGACGAGAAAAAGGTTCTTCACGCGCCGGATAAACCGAATGTCTCTGCAAAAGTATTTTCGATGGTCATCCCGCCGCCCAATGTCACGGGGGCGCTTCACATGGGCCATGCCCTCAACAACACCCTCCAAGATATTCTGACCCGCTACTACCGGATGAATGGTTACAACACGCTCTGGATGCCAGGCACGGATCACGCAGGCATCGCGACTCAGAACGTCGTGGAAAAAGCGCTGCGCAAAGAGGGTTCGAGCCGCGCCGAGCTCGGCCGAGAAAAATTTATCGAACGTGTCTGGCAATGGCGCGATCAGTACGGCAACCGCATCATTGAGCAGCTGCAGCGGCTCGGCTGTTCCTGCGATTGGGATCGCATCCGCTTCACGATGGATGAGGGCTTGTCGCGCGCGGTTAAAGAAGTGTTCGTGCGGCTTTATGACAAGGGATTGATCTATCGCTCCAACTACATCATCAACTGGTGTACGCGCTGTCAGACGGCGCTTTCGGACGAGGAGGCGGCGCATCGCGATGTGCAGGGCGCTTTTTATCATCTGCGGTACACGACGGAGGACGGCAAGGATTCGATCGTGATCGCGACGACTCGTCCCGAAACACTGCTCGGGGATACGGCGGTCGGTTTCCATCCCGATGATGAACGGTACCGGCATTTGATCGGAAAATCCTTCATCCTTCCTATATTAGGCCGGAAGCTGCGCGTGATCCAGGACACGCAGATCGATCCGGCCTTTGGGACCGGCGCGCTGAAGATCACGCCCGCGCATGATCCGGTCGACTTCGAGCTTGGTAAAAAGCATGGCCTTGAATCCGTGAATATTCTCAATACGGACGGCACGCTGAACAAGAACGCCGGTCCCTATCAGGGAATGGATCGGTTCGCGGCTCGAAAGAAGCTGGTTGAGGATCTTAAGGAAGCCGGGGTGCTGCTCGATGTGAAGGAACACACCCATTCGGTCGGGCACTGTTATCGTTGCGACACCATCGTCGAGCCCTATTGCTCCGATCAGTGGTTCGTTAAGATGAAGCCGCTGGCCGAACCCGCCATTCGCGCGGTCGAGTCCGGCCACACGAAGTTCCACCCCGACCGCTGGTCCAAGACCTACATGGAATGGATGACGAACATTCGCGACTGGTGCATTTCGCGTCAGATCTGGTGGGGGCACCGCATACCGGTATATTACGCGACCGATGGCCGCTTCACGGCAGCGCTGGACGAGACCGACGCGCGCAAGCGGCTTGGGCTCGCGGCCGATGCCAAGCTCCGGCAAGACGAAGACGTTCTCGACAC
>JAGVCY010000279.1 GCA_020058965.1 Candidatus Omnitrophota bacterium
CCCGCATGCGTTTGTACCGCGCGAGAATGTCGGTCGCCGTGTACCCCTCGGGATGGCCCACATGAAGCCCCGCGCCGGAGGGATACGGAAACATATCGAGAATGTAATATTTTTTGGATTTGTCGGATGTTTTTGAAGGATCATCCGTGCGAAAAGGCTTTTCGGCAAGCCAGCGGGCCTGCCACTTGGACTCAAATTCTAAAAAAGGAAAAAGCGCGTCGGAAGGCGTCGACATTTTTTAGTGCTTCATCAAAAGCGCGACGGCGAGCAAAAAATAAACCGTGATGCTGAAAAGGTCCGTCGTGGTCGTGACCATCGGACCCATCGCCGTGGCCGGATCTGCGCCGACTTTTTCGAAGATCAACGGTCCGACCGACCCCGCGATCGACGCCCAGACCATCGCGGCAAAAACAGCAACCCCCACCACGATCACGAATTGCATTCCGTAGCTTTGCCCATACATCAGGTACGCGACTCCGCCGACCAGCAGGCCATAACCCAATCCGAGCAGTGCGCCCGTAAAGGCCTCGCGCACCACCGCGCCCATTTTGGCCCCGCCCTTGTTCTGGCCAAGGGCGATCGACCGCACCATGATCATCGCCGACTGCGAACCGACATTACCGCCCATCGCGGCGACCAGCGGCAAAAAAGTCGCCAGCGCGATCACTTCTTGGAGAACAAATTGAAAGTGCTTCATCACCATCGACACCACCAACTGCGTCGCCAGCGTCGCCAACAGCCACGGCGCGCGGATCCACGCGATGCGGATAAAGGACCGTTCACGAAATTCGTCGGAGCGTGTGCCGGCGATCTTGGCCAGATCCTCGTCGGCCTCGGCGCGGACGACTTTCATGATGTCATCGATCATCACGACGCCGATGATCTGGTCCTGCGTGTCCACAACCGGCGCGGCGAGCACGTTGTAGCGGGTAAACAGCTCCGAAACGCGCTCCTGATCCATATTGGGATCAAGACGATACGGAAGAATGGAGGACATCAGGTCCTGGATCAAGCTATCCGGCGCGGCCGAAATAAGATCTTCGAGCGTGATGCCGCCGATGATCTTGCCCTTGGAATTGATGACATACAGCGAACGGAGCAAATGCTTTTCGTTCACATGCGTGATCGACTGCACGAGCCACAGCGCGTCGCGCGAGGTCATTTTGGGATTGATCGCGACATATTCCGGATGCATCAGCGCGCCGGCGGTGTTGGGTTTGTATTCCATCGCTTTCTGGATCCGGCGGACGGCATCCGTGTGGCGTGTCAGCGTCATCATGCGGCTCTTGATCTTTTTGGGCAGGGTGTGAAAAATCCCCGCGATGTTCGCTACGGGCATCCCCTCGATGATCTTAGTGATGCTGTCATCCTCGAGGGACTTGAGCAAAAAAGTTTGGTCGGGGTTGTCGAGGCTTTCGAAGAGAATGAGCGCGGCCTTGGGATCCAGCAGCTGGAACATCTCGATTTTTTCAGGGTCGGACAAACGCGACCAACTTTCGGCGAGGTCCTCGGGCAGAATGTCGGCCATGAGCTCCTTCACCGTCGCGAAGTCATGCGACGACAAGAGCTCCTTGATCTCGGGCATGAGATGGGCCAATGGTTCAAGGTGTTGCATCGGGTCATTATAGACACTTGAAGGCGGAAGCGGAAGCGGGATCAGGCTAAAAGAGCTTAATGTCTATGAACTGGAGGGGGTCAAATGGGTATCGCGCTCGATGCGGGAAAGGGTTAAATACACGCACGGCACGACAAAAAGCGTGAGCACCGTGGAGACCAGCACCCCGCCGATCACACCGACCGCCATCGGTACGCGCGTTTCGGCGCCGGGGCCGATCGCGAGGGCTGGCGGGATCGCGGCGGCAATGGTCGCGATCGATGTCATGAGGATGGGCCGTAGCCGCGTCGGACCGGCGGTCAGGATAGCTTCCCGCACACCCTTGCCCTCTCGGCGGAGTTGATTGGCAAAATCCACCAATAGGATGGAATTTTTTTTGACAATTCCGGTGAGTAGGATGATGCCGATCATGCTGTAGAGATTGAGTGATTGATTCGTGATAAAAAGTGCCCCCAGCGCTCCGGTGATGGAAAACGGCAGCGCGACGAGAACTGTGAAGGGGTGAATATAGCTATTAAATTGTGACGCCAGGATCATGTAGGCCACGATAATCCCCAACCCCAGCGCAAAAAATAAACTCTGGAATGATTCCTTAAACACCGTCGCGCTTCCCGAAAGCACGATCCTCGACCCTTCCGGTAGTTCCTTGCCGATTTTTTCGATTTCAGCCAAAGCGTCGGCCTGGGACTTGCCCGGCGCGACATTGGCAAAAATTCCGATGGCGCGCTCGCGGCCCTTCCGCGTGATGGAAAGCAGCGCGGGCTTGAGCTCAATGCTCGCGATGTCCGAGAGCTTGACGAGCTCACCGCGGTTGTTCCACACATAGACATTTTTGATGTCGTCCGGTTGTGTGCGGTCGCCGGCATCCAACCGCACCCGCACATCGTACCGCCGCCCGTCGCGTGAATATTTTCCAACCCTCGCTCCGCCAAAGAGCGCGTTGATCGCTTCGCCGATCGTGCTCATCTCCACGCCGCGCTCCAGCGACTTTTTGCGGTCCGGGATCACGCGCACTTCAGAAACGCCCAACTGATAATCGGTGTCCACATCGACCATGAGGCCGGATACCTTCATTTTTTCCATGATCTGGTGCGAAACGCTGGCAAGCCCCTCCCAATTACGGCCACGCACATTGAACTCGATCGGAAATCCGCGCTGAGCCGTGAAGCCGCGGGTCGAAAGGTCCTGAATAAACGCCTTGGTATCAGGGACTTTGTTGAGTTCTCCGCGAAAAACGCCGATGAGTTCCTGCTGGGTCAGCGGCTGGCTCTTTCCGGGGCGGATAGGGCGTTCATTTTTGGGTTTGAGCGTCACGAACAGCACGCCCGCGTTGACTTCCCCACCGCTAAATCCGCCGACCGCGGCGTAATACCGGTTCACTTCGGGGGCTTCCATTACGATTTTTTCGGCAAGCTTGAACCGGCTGTTCGTGAATTCCAGCGATGACCCGACCGGAGTCGTCAAACGCGCCAAAAACATACTCTGATCCTGCGCGGGTACGAATTCTTTTCGGAGCTTGCCGAAGAGCCCCAGCGACACCGCAAAAATGAGAACCGAAGCGATGATCACGATCCATTTATGATCCACGGTTGCGGTCAGTGCCTTGCCGTACCATTCCGCCAGCTTATGAAATGTCTTTTCGACCCCGCGGCCGAATCCGGTGGCGCGCTCTTCGACCTTGAGAAATTGTGATGCCCGCATCGGAGTGAGCGTGAGCGCCTCGAGCAGTGAAAGTCCGACCGCCGCCGAAATCGCCACCGCAAATTGAAAGAAAAACTTTCCGATGATCCCCTTCATAAAAGCAACGGGTAAAAAGATCGCCATCAGCGCCAAAGTGGTCGCGACCGCGGCAAATGTGATCTGACGGGCGCCGGTGGCGGCCGCTTCAACCCGCCCCTGCCCCATCTCACGGTGGCGGACGATGTTTTCGAGCACCATGATCGCGTCATCCACCACAATACCGATGGCGAGCGAAAGTCCGAGGACCGTAAAAGTGTTCAGCGTAAAGCCAAAGAATAAAAAAACCAAAAAAGTACCAAGGATCGAAGTTGGGATCGCAAGCAGCACATTGAGCGTCGAACTCCAGGAGCCGAGGAAGATCCAGCAGACCGCCGCGGTGAGAAGAGCGGATAAAATCAGCGTGAAGATCAACTCGTGTATCGCGTCTTCCGCGAACTTCGTGGAATCAAAATTAATTCCGAGCTTCATGCCTTCCGGCAGCTCCTTCTGAACTTCCGCCAGGCGCTTTTTAACTTCCTGCGCGACCGCGACCGCGTTTTTTCCGCGCTGCTTGCGAATACCGATACCGACCGCTGTTTCGCCCATCACACGCGACAGACGCCGCTGATCGGCCAAACCGTCCTCGATCATCGCGACTTCCTTAAGATAAATGGGCTTGAACACGGGCTGGCCTCCGCGCCGGCCGACAACGATGTTCCCGAAGTCTTCGATCGTCGCGGCCTCACCCATCGCGCGGATGTTCATTTCTTTTTCAGACGTTTCGATACGGCCGGCGGGCATTTCGGCGTGGCCTGAGCGGACAGCATCCATGACATCGTTGACGGTCAGCTGGTATTGAGCGAGCTTGGAGGCGGAGACCCAGACGCGGAGGTTACGCTCCACATAACCGCCGAGCACGATGTCGCCCACACCGTCAATGGTCTGAAACCTGTCTTTGAGCACATCCTGCACATAGCCCATGAGATCGCGCGGCGGGCGGGAGCCCGAAAGGCCGAGCCACATGATCGGCTGATCCGTGGGATTGAACTTGGCGATGATCGCCGGATCAATATCCTTGGGAAGGCGGAGCTGGGCCTGAGCTATCTTGCTCTGAACTTCCTGCAGCGCGATATCGATATCGCGGCTCAGCTCAAATTCAACCGAAACTTCCGCCGCCCCCTGCCGCGTGGTGGACGAAATTTCGCGCACCCCTTGAATTCCCATGACCGCGTCTTCCACAACATCGACCACATCCGATTCCATGACTTCGGGCGCAGCGCCTTCCCAAGTAAGACTCACCGCAACCACCGGAAAGTCGACATCCGGCATTTCCGATACACCCAGTTCCCGGTAGGCGATCCCGCCGAAGAGCATCAATGCCGCCATGAGCATCCAGGCAAAGACGGGATTTTTAATTGAAATATCGGATAAAGTCATGTGGTCCTTTTAAAACGCCTCGGATGCGAGGCGCGAGGAGCGAAACAGACGAGGCGTTTTCATAGGACCGTCTCGCCCTGCGCGGCGCGGAATTCCCAGTACTTCCGCTTCACTTCGTGGCTGGCGCGGCTCCAGCGCAGCGCGACTTCCTGCGACCTCCTAAAAGCATCCAGCACATCCAAGTTGCTGACAAGGCTGAGTCCGTATTCTTCGTCCTGAATGCGGTAATTATTGGCTGCGGCGTCACGCGCGGCGCGAAGCGCTTTTTCCTGGGAGATCCACGCGATCAGCGTGTCGTAGCCGTTAATAATTTCGGTCCGTGCGTAGCGTTCCAACCGCTTGGATTCCAACTCGGCTTGGACGCGGCGGGACTCGGCTTCCTTGAGCGCGCCGATGTCGCCCGTCCCGTTAAAAATAGGCACTTCAAGTTTCCACAACAAGTCCCAATCCGTCCCCTCCTGAAACCCGACGCGTCTCGTGTAGTAATTGCCGTCCACGCTGCCTTTGGGTAAAAAATTAGACCGTGCAGCCGTCACATCCTCCTTGGCAAGATTAAAAGACTCTCGCGCGGCGATAACATCGGCGCGGTCAGCCGCTTTGGCGGTGTAAATCGACGGGTCGTTCTTGAGTTCCAGCGGTGGAAAGTCTTCATCCAGATCCTCGATGCGATCCAGACCGGTATAAAACTCCAAGAGCTGGCGCGAAACGCTCTCAAGCCGCTTTTCTTCCGCCGCGTCGGCTTCGATGAGCCGCAAATCGGCGCGGGATATTTCGGCTTCACTTTTGCGGGAACGGCCGAGCTCGACGCGCTCTTCAAGACGCTTCACGCGCTTTTCGAGGGTGGATTGCATCTGGTTCAGCAGCAGCAGATTTTGGCGGGCTTCTTGAAGGTTGTAGTACGCCCTCGAAACTTCCAGAAAAAGCATCAGCTTGGCCTTACGCAGAAGTGCCGTCTGCCTTTTCTTGTCAGCGCCGGAAGCGTTGATCGCGGCAATTTCTTTAAATCCACTGAACAGCGGCTGGCTGAATGTGAACTTGGCTTCCGGTTTGGCTCTCCGAAGCACATTGGACGAAAACCCGTCAGAACCGGACGCGGTCTGCTCCCCTTTGGAGGGCGTGTCCTGCCAAGCCTCGGTCAGTAAAAAATTAAGGTCGGGAGTCACTTCATCAAGCGCGGTGTAAAAATGCGATTCAACCTCTTTGAGCTTCTCCTGCTCGATCGCGATCACTTCCGCGTTCGCCAGAGCCAGCTCGAAGGCCCGCCGAAGCGTCAACCCCGCTCCGCTCGGCTCAGCTATGAGGACCGTTTCCTGTTTTTTATCCGGGAACGGCCAAAACGCCTCCGCGCCGGCGGCCGAAAAAATAATCAACAGCGCCAGAAGCGCCGGCGTCCACGGCATCATCGCGCCCTTCATTATCTTCATAATCGTTTCCTTTTTTCATCACCGATCAAATGACACGGGGGTCGACCCCGACGGCGCTTGCTACTTCGCAGCTTCACGCGCCTCTGGGGCCAGGCAAATCGCTGACGCGCCGAGGGCGCTTTTCGCGGCTATTCGCCGCGCGCGATTTCCCGTTTGACTCCCTTCTCTGAGGAATTTTGGATTGGGATATAGTGCTAGAGAAGGGAGTCGAACCCTTAACCCCTTGCGGGGAGTGGATTTTGAGACCACCGCGTATGCCAATTCCGCCACTCTAGCAAATTTGTTGAAAAAATTAAAAATTTGCTCAAAAAGCTGCGGCTACGAGGCGCGGCAAGCGACGCGTGGTCCTCCCACGCGAGCGCAGTCGCAACGAAGTAGACGCGGCTTTTTCAGCAAATTTTGGTGGAGCTGAACGGGATCGAACCGATGACCTCCTGCATGCCATGCAGGCGCTCTACCAACTGAGCTACAGCCCCAAATAAAACCTAAAAATACGGAGAAAAATCACAAAATGGTTCGTAACTATAACACCCGGTTTGGGCTCTGTCAATTTAGGCGAATTTAAGCTGGATTTAACCTGCTTTTTGCTGATTTTATCTGCTATTCGGCAAGCGCTCGCTCTGCCATCTCCGCATAGCAATTTATCAAATCTGTTTCGTATTTTGGCGTATCGAGCGGTGTTAATTCGACCGGCACCAAAAGCCCTTCGCGCGTGTAGTACAAAGCGGCTCGGTGAGGCCGGCCGGCGAGAAGTTTTCGTAAACAAAAAGCGTATATCTGCAGCTGGCGATGATGCTCGGGCTTTTCGGACACGGTGGTTTTGTAATCGACGAGCGTCCACTTTCCGTCCGGCGCCTCAAAAAGCAAATCCACTTGCCCCTTGATCGAACCCATCTCACGGCCCTCTGCCCGCATCCGGTAAATAAACGGCAGTTCCCGATAAATCGGCCGGGCCGCGCGCTCAGAGCCCCTCAAGTCATCCGCCAAACGGGATGATAAAAACAACTTTAGGCCGTGTTCAAGATCAGGCCGCGCGGCCGCGTCCATCCGATGAGAAAAATCCTTTATCAACCGCCCCGCCTCGTCGGCCGGCTCACGACCAAAGTTCGTGTGCTGCAGCATCTCATGAAACAAATGTCCGACACTGGATGCGGCCAAAAGCGTCTCTTCCCGCCCCTCCGAATCCGCAAAAAATACCGCCCGCCCTTCACCGGGGATCTCCGCCAGGTCCGAAACAGTCAAGTCCGTCGTCTGCCGATACGGCCGCGACCGATCCTGTAGGTTCTGAAAAACTGCTTCGACCTCCGCATCAAATGTCTTGGTCGATTGTGTTCCGTCAGCGACCGCGGGCCTCTGGTTGGGCTTCAAATCTTCCGCTTCCCCGCACCCGCCCGCAGGCACAACTTTCCGCCGCACACTCCAACCGTCCCCGCTCGTTCCGGCCCAACCCC
>JAGVCY010000086.1 GCA_020058965.1 Candidatus Omnitrophota bacterium
CACCCGTTTCCTATCTTGTTAGTTGAGCCGGGCGCGGAATCACCCGTTTCCTATTATTAAAATACCCCGCCTATGGCGTGAACGAGCAATGATGAGCTAAAATACGCTTCAAAAGCGTGTCAAGAAACAATCATTCCCCCCAGTCCTCGTCCTACAAAAATTCTTCTTCCAAAATCTCTTCTTCAGGCAAAAATTCTCCCCGCGATTCTTCGCGGCAATACTTTTTGGGAAGCCTTGCGCTCGTCGGGCTCGTCGGTGTTTCGTACGCCGTAGTTGCGAACGGCGCGTTTGTTTTTGATGATTATGCAGTTACGGAGCTGCCGGCCACAGCGAGTCTTCGCGCGGCGTTCTTTGAAGGATCGTTGATGCGGCGTTTGGCGCAATTTAGCTTTGCGCTCAGTCGGCATTTTTTTGGGCAAGCGGCGTGGGCCTGGCATGTGCCGAGCATTGTCTTGCATGCGGCCGCGGCGGTTGTTTTGTGGGGGTGGCTGAGGCAGATCGGGTCGGGCGCTTGGGGGCGGTGGACCGCGTGGGCGGGCGCGATGCTTTTTGCCCTGCATCCGATCCAGACGCAAGCCGTTTCTTATGTTTATCAGCGGTCGACGGTGCTGGCGGTGCTTTTTATCCTGCTGGCCCTTAATTTTCATGCGCGTTGGCGCCGGTCGGGACGGGCCGTGTTTTTTTGGCCGCTGGCGGCGAGCTGTTTTTTAGCATTTATTTCTAAGGAAAATTCGGCGGTTTTGCCCATTTTTTTGGCGGCGCAGGAGTGGTTGTGGCCGCGGTTCGGCGCTGGTTCGGACGACAACTGTACGGGTGGGAAGCGAGTTCACGGGGCTCGATGGCTGCGATTGGGCTTTATCGTGTTTTTGATCGTCCTGGAGTTTGGTGCTTTGAGCGCCGCGGCGATCCACGCAGGTGGAATTTTGCGGCTCTACCCTACGCCGGGGGATTATGATGAGATTCCCTGGATCCTGGCGGCGCTCACGCAAATGAAGGTGTGGGGGTTGTATTTTTTGCGGTGGGTTTGGCCGTTTTATCAGAACGCGGACCCGGATGTGCGGATCGTAAAGGGGATCTGGGACGGGTGGGCGTGGGCTGGGGTAATGTGGGTCGGGGCGTTATCCACTCTGGCCGCCGCGCTCATTCGGAAATCGGCCTTGACCGCGTTCGGCATTTTACTTTTTCTCATTCCCATTCTGCCGGAACTTTTGACGATTCGCGATCCGATGTTTGAACATCGGATGTATCTTTGCGTGCCCGGATTGATTTTGATGACGCTGAGCGCCAGTCGCTTGATCCGTGTTTTGCGGATTCGAATGTCGCCCAAAACCGCGGTGATGAGCGTTCTTGCGGTGACGCTTTTGTTGACGGGACTCACGGTCCGGCGCAACCAGGTTTGGAAAACAGATCTCGCGTTTTGGACGGACGCCGCCGCCAAGTCACCGCTGAAGCCCCGGGCGCATTTGAACCTGGGAGCGACTTATGATCGTTTGGGCAATCTGGACGCTGCTTCCCGGGAATTTTGGAAGGTTTATCGGATGGGTCCGGCTTCCGCGCGGGTGAAGGCGCTGAGCAATTTAGGCATGATAGAAATTCGTAAAGGGAGATTACTCGAAGGGCTTCGCTTGTGCCGCGGGGCGATGAAGGCGAGCCCCGCTTACGGCCGCCACTATTTTTTAATGGGCTGGGCGTTCGAGGATCTGCATAAATACAAATCCGCTCTTTTCTACTACATGCTCGCGTCCCGCAAGGGACCTTCGGACCTTGAGTTCCAATGGCAGGCCCTCAACAACCGGTCCAATCTTCTAATGAGATTTGGTCGGTATCGCGAGGCGCGCACGGACTTGAGGCGTGGATTTGCATTCAACCCAACTGCTCCGGAGCTTTTATACAACTTGGGTGTGCTTGAAGAACTTGAGGGACATCTCGAGGAAGCTCGTCGCGCTTATCAAAGGGCTGCGCAGCAAGGCCACCCGGAAGCTATTAAACGAATCCGGCAAATGCCCCGATGACCGCGATTTAGGTTTATTTATTAACTGAGAGTAAGTACAATGTAACAGTTAAGTATATTTTTAACCAAATATGACAATTAGAAACATCGACAGTTTTGCATAGAATAGAGAGGATTGATCGTCTCTCGATTTAACAAGTTTGGCCGATGCGCTTCAATCTTTGGAGCAGTCAATCGCACTCGCAATTTCAATGCGTAAAATTGAAGCAGCAGATTCGGTTTTGTTAAAAGTGATTAGATCCGGCGTGATTCAAAATTACGAAACATCCTATGAGCTGTCTTTGAAGTTTATCCAGCGAGGGAAAATAGGGGAATTTTGTGATTAGCCTCATTCCGCAGCATTTAAACGAAATAAAAAAGATTTTTCGGGAGCGCGCTCCAGACTGTGAGGTTCGTGTATTCGGATCCCGCGTCAACGGCACTGCTCAGCCCTTTTCGGATCTTGACTTGGCGCTGGTTGGGGCGGTCAAGTTAGGTTGGAGACGCATCGAAAGAATCAAGGATGCATTTTCGGAATCGGATCTCCCGTTCATAGTTGATGTGCTCGACTGGCATGAACTTCCTGAAAATTTTCGTGCCGTAATCACTGCCGGCTATGAGGTCATTTAGTTGCGCCGCGCTGTAATTTTAATGACCGTCGCGTTTTACTACGCTTTTATACCAAGCCTCTCTTATGCCGGTGATATCGATCTCGTCATGACCACTACGAACGGATCCACCACCGTTGACTTTGAGGACTCATCCAATGTTAATCAGGTGACGGTCAGCTCTCTTGGAGCCGCCGTGTTCAACGAGCAGGGGAACGACGCCGATTTTCGCATCGAAAGCGACACCGTCGCTAATATGTTTTTTGCGGACGCTAACACGAACCGGATTGGAATCGGCACTGCAACTCCGCAAACCCTTCTTGACCTTCACGCGATTGACGCCGCCGACGCCGTTTTGACGCTTGATGCCGACAACGGTGACGACAATCCCGACACCTGGTTTCTAAAAAGCGAAGCCGCCGACAACGACTTGTCCATCGTCAACCACCTGACCGAAGTCGCTAAGTTCACTGCGGCCGGAGTCTTCGTCTCCGCCAGCGTCGATTTGGACGGGGGCGCCATTGACGGAACACTCATCGGAGCCAGCTCCGCCAAGGACGCCAGCTTCACCGCCGCATCTGTCACAACCGAGGTCTACGACGCCACCGGCTGGGACGCAGATCTCACCGTTCCGACCAAGGACGCTGTTCGTGACAAGATCGAAACGCTTGTCGCTGGAGCGGGGGACATCAATGCCGTTGGAGATGTCGCCTCGGGAGATGCTTTTACCGGAACGGCAGGAACAACCCTAACCTTCAACAACGCCGGAGGCGACGGCACGCTGGACTACGACGGCACCGACTTCTCCTTTAGCAAGCCCATCTCCGCCCAAATTGGAACCAGTTCCGCAGCGGACGCCACCTTCACGGACGCAACTATCGCAACCACCGGCTCCCTGAACATGGGTCTTGCAGGCGTGAAGTTAACAGGAGACGGA
>JAGVCY010000268.1 GCA_020058965.1 Candidatus Omnitrophota bacterium
AGTGTCACAACCACCTGCAGAGGTTTATACACATGAAAAAGACCAACGCACTTGATTTGAGACAAAATTTAGGAGCCATATTGAAACGTCTTGAAAAAGAAGGTCAACCTATTCTAGTCGAACGAAATTCAAAACCAGCGGCTGTTCTCATTAGCCTTGAAGATTTTAAAACAAGATTTGTTGATAAAGACGCTGATGATCTCCGAAAGAAAATGGGAATCCAAATGAAGCGCGGGCGCAGCCTTTGGTCGCTGAGCGTATGCTTACAACAGAGCAGACTGCTGGTCGGGGTCTTTGGGTTGGCGGTGATTTTGCCGCTGATGGGATTTGAAAAAGAGGCGGTTCAGAAAAACGAAAACGCCAACGCGCTCTATAAAAAAGGAAAGTTTCAAGCTGCGCGCCAATTGTATCTGGAAGCCCGCGAAATTGCGCCCGATTCCAATAAGCTGATCTTTAATACGGGCAACGCGCACCGTCAGCTTAAGGACTACAAAAGCGCGGCGGTTGAGTACAAATCCATCTCCCAGGCGGTCGGGTCGGATGCGAGCGGCGAGCTCAAAGGCGCGGCGCACTACAATCTGGCTGACACGCTTTTTCGTGAGGCAAAGACCGACGAGGCGATCGAAGAATATAAAAAAGCGCTTTTGGAGAATCCGACCGACGCGGACGCCAAATACAATTTGGAGTATTTGAGGAAGAAGAAGGAAGAAAAGAAAAAAGAGGACGAGAAAAAGAAAGAAGACCAAAAGAAGGAAGATCAGAAGAAAGACGACCAGAAAAAAGACGACCAAAAAAATCAAGATCAGAAGAACCAGGATCAGAATCAAAAAGATCAGAACAAGGATGATCAGCAGAAGAATCAAGATCAAAAAAATCAGGACCAAAAGCAGAATCAGGACCAAAAGTCCGACCCCAACCAGCCCAATTCAGGAGGCGGCGGAAAAGACCAAAAGCAAGATCAAAACCAGAGCCAGAATCCGGGTCAAGATAAAGATCAGGGGAAGGACGAGCAAAAAGGGCAGGATCAGCAGGGCGGCTCAGATCCTAAGGACGGGACTGAGTCGGAAGGTGGAGCAGAACCCAAGGATAAGGACTCATCCGGCGGCGATAAGCCCGACCAGGGAAAGGAAGGCCATGGGAAAGAAGGCCAGGACAAGGAAGGCCAGGGAAAAGAAGACCAGCAAAAAGGCCAAGACGGTAAAGATCAGAATGAGCAAGGGCAAAAGGGTGAGGGTAAAGATCAGCCGGCCGATCAGGGGTCTGAGCCCAAGGATGAGCCGGGTCAAGAAAAAGAGCCGGGCCAGGATCAGCAGGGGCAAGCAGGGAAGCCCGAGCAGAAGGATGGCGAAAAATCAGATTCAGGTCAATCATCCATGGGCGGGTCGAACAAGGAAGGTCAGGAGGCGCCCGGTGGGGCGGGAGGGGCGGAATCGGGCGATGAGCCAAAGGAAGATCCGGGCGAGGAAGCCGTCGGCGGTGCGGCGGGTGAGGAAGCGGGGGGTCAAGGAGAACAGGAAGAAGGCGCTGCGGCGGGGGCTGAATCCGGAGCTGAGCCTGGGGCTGAATCCGGATCTGGGTCGCCGAAGCCGCTTCCTGCTCAGTACGAGAACATTTTGAGCGCATTAGGTGAGGACGAAGGCCGGCTTGTCTACTCGATCAAAAAGGGTACCGCCACCGACCGTCCCCGCCCCCGAAAACAATTCGATTGGTAGCAGTCTGCTGAAAAAGCCGCATCTGCTTCGTTGCGAGGCAGCTTATGTAGCTACCGCTACACCGCGCTCCCTCGCGCCTCGCATCTGCGGCTTTTTGAGCAGACTGCTCACGCACAAAAGCTTTTTCGTCGCTTCGCTATGTGGTAAATTAGACGCTTATATGCCTATTCTACGCGCTGTTTTCATATTCATTTTTATGATCCTCCAGTCTGCTTCGGCTGTTTGGGCGGAGATCAACATTGAGGCCAGCGTCAACCCGGCCCGCGTCGCGGTGGGTGAGCCGGTTGAGCTGTCGATTTCTATCACCGGGGCGTCAAGCGGCATCAAGACCCCCAAACTTCCGGAGCTCAAGGATTTTCGCTCGTATTCTCAGGGGCACTCGGAGGAATTTTCCTTCATCAACGGCAAGTCCACTTCTCGAAGTGTTTTTACTTTCGTTATGATCCCCTCAGCCGAAGGCACCTTCGTGATCGACGGAATCCAAGTCCCGATCGGTGACAAGGTTTTTAAAACAGGCGCGCTTAAGATCGAAGTCGGTCCTTCCAATACGGTTTCAACACCGCCGGTGAATCAGCGCGGCAAACCCATCGCTCAAGTGGTCCCTCCATCCTCCCGATCCCTCCCGCCCGAGTACATGGCGAGTCAGGAAATCTTTGTCCGCGCATGGAGCGACCGGGAAGAAGTGTATGTCAATCAGCCGATCTACCTGACCTACACGCTATACACGAGAACTTCCGCGACCTTCAAGGGTTTTGAAGATGAGCCCGAGACCGCGGGATTCTGGGTTGAGGATTTTCCGCCCAACCCCCAAGCGAGCCGCCAAGAGCGGAATTTGGGCGGATACCGGTATGTGATCGCCGATGTGCGGCAGGTCGCGCTTTTTCCGACGGAAGCAGGATTGAAGACCTTCAACCCGGGCTCACTCAAGGTTGATGTCGAAATCACCCGCAACCCTTACGGCAATAGCTCACCCTTTCAGGGGACGATGTTTGGCCGGCCGCGCTTTAGCCAGATGCAAATGCTGACCGAGATCCAACCTCGGGTGCTCGAAACGGAACCGATCAACTTCAAGGTCAAGCCCCTTCCGGAAGCAGGGAAGCCCGAAGGCTTCGGCGGTGCGGTGGGTCGCTTTAAAATCGCAGCGTCGACCGACCAGACCAAGGTCGAAGAAGGACATCCGGTTACTTTTAAACTCAAGGTTACGGGAGAGGGCAATCTCAACACGCTCGAAATGCCCAAACCGCTCAAGCTGGACGGGTTTAAGTCCTATGATTCCTCATCGGGTCTTGATCTGCGCAAGGAACGGATGACGATCGAGGGAGACAAAACGCTCGAGACTGTTTTGGTCCCCCGCAAAGCAGGCGCCTACACGATCCCGTCCGTGAACTTCAGTTATTTTGATCCCGTAAAAGAAACCTACATCACGCTAAAGACCCAGCCTATCCTGTTGACGGTGGATCCTGCGCCGGCCGGCGAAGAGCCGCCCAAAACACCGGAACCGATTTTACCGGCCGCTCCGTCCCCATCGACGCCAAATACCGCCGCATCCGGCGCTCAGGACATCCGGTATGTCAAAAGTGTCATGGGTTCGGTGGGGCGTGTTGCGCGGCCCGCCCTCACCGAGCGGTGGTTTTGGATGCTGAACGCAGCGGTGCTTTTGACCGCGCTGATTTTTTTGACGCTCCGGCTGACATTCGAACGGTTGGGCATCAATTTGCTTGGCGCCAAGCCGAAGCGCTTCAAAGGTGAAGCGGTCAAAAGCTTCCGCGCGGCGAAACGGGCGATAAAGCCCGGAAGCGAGAAGGATTTTTATGAAGCGATCGCGAAGGGTGTTTACGGGTATTTTGCGGACAAGCTTCGGGTTGAGATCAGCGCTGTCGGCATCGGCCGCGTCGATGAACTGCTCAGGGGAAAAGTGTCGGAGGCCGAAATGGACCAGATCCGAGAGCTCTTTCACCGCATTGACTACGGCCGTTTTTCGACGGTACGAGTGCCGGAGAATGAATTGAAGCAGCTCTACAATGATTCCGAGCGAATCGTGATGTTGGTGGATAAAAAACGCCTATGAGACGCTATTCTTTACTTCCCGTCGTGTTCGCGATTGTCTGGCTGGCGGCGGGACCCGCTTGTGCCGCCAAATCCGCCGCTCCCACCGCAGCAAAGGAGCTGGATCCGGTTGAAAAATTTGATTCGGCGGTTGCGATGTATCAAAATGAAAAGTTTGATGATGCCGCCGCTGTGTTCAGCCGCTTGGCCGCATCCGGATTCGAAACACCGACTGTTTATTTTAATCTCGGCAATTGCTGGGTGAAGACGCGGCATATCGGCCGCGCGTTGTGGGCCTACGAACGGGCGTTCCTGCTGGATCCGCGCGACGAAGACATTCGATTTAATCTCGGACTGCTGCGCGCAAGTTTGGGTGAGCCGCCCGCTCCCGAAGTGTCACCGCTGCTGGACCCCGTCAAACAAATGCTGAAGCCGGTCCGCACGGAAGAAATATCAACCGCCGTCACGATAGCTTCTCTGTTTTTGGCGTTATGGATGCTGGGATTCGCCTATATCCGATCCTGGCGTGCTGTTTTTGGTACTTTGTTTTGGCTTACGATGATGGGGTCCCTGTTGGTAGGGGGTGCTGCCTGGGTTCGGTGGGATGAGGTACGGTTTCCGGCCGGCGTCGTTCAGGAAAAAGAAGTTTTTGTCCGCTACGGCCCAGCCGAATCCAACAGTAAGGCATACCCTCTCAAAGAGGGTGCGTCGGTCAGGATCGAGAAGCAATCCGGCGACTGGTATTTGGTCCGGCTCGCAAACGGTCAGAGCGGGTGGATTCCCAAAACAGCCGTTTTGCGCGTGACGCCTTGATCGAATGCGGAGTCGCCGTCATTCGAGACGGCGCGGGGCGCATCCTGATTTCGCGCCGCAGGGACGATGACAGCTTCGGGGGGTATTGGGAGTTTCCGGGCGGCGGCCGCGAACCGGGTGAGAGTCTTGAGGATTGTGCTGTGAGAGAAGTCCGGGAGGAGACCGGAGTCGAAGTTGCGGCGGAGCGGCTTTTGAGAGTGATCGAGAACCCTTACCCCGGGAGGGCGTTGCGGCTGGTGTTTTTTTTGTGCCGGCATGTGTCGGGCGAGCCCCTGGCGATTGATTGTGCTGAAGCACGCTGGGTCGGCGTGAACGAATTGAAGAATTTTATGTTTTTACCCGCTAACCACACGGTGATTGATGAGCTTATTGCCCTCGCTGTTTAATATTCCATTTTTAAAGGAATCGGCGCTTTACGCGCTGTCGCGCACGACCCATCGCCGGCGGGGCCCGTCTGACACGCTAGCGAAAATGCTCCGGTATCCCAAAATTCCCGGGTCCATCCCCTGGACGCGCAGCTCAGTTCCCCTGGCCGCTTCCAAAATTGCCGTTGTCACGACGGCCGGTTTTTATGCCAAGGGTCAGTCGCCATTTTTAGAAGGCAGCCCGGCCGGGGACTGGAGCTACCGCGTTATTCCGCGCGAAATTCCGGTCGGCAAACTCAACTGGTCCAAGTTCACCGTGGATAAGCGCCTTGGTTTGCTGGATCCAAACATGCTGCTGCCGCTGGACCGTTTGGCGGAGTTGAAGGAACAAGGGGTTGTCGGAAGTCTTGCGGCCAATCATTATAGTTTTTACAGCTTCACCGCGCGCCCCAATCGTGTTGTTGACGGGTCGGCCAAAGATGCGGCTCGCCGCATTCGATATGAGGGCGTCGACAAGGTCATTGTTTTGACATCCTCGGTGCTGAGCCAGGAGATCGCATTTTTGGTCCAGCGTGCGATTGAAGACGAGGGCGTGTCGACAGTCTCGTTGTCGTACACGCAGGGAGCGATAGAAGCATTTTCGCCGCCGCGTTCGTGCCTGATGAGCAAGGGGTCGATTTTTAGGCAGGAAGAATTTCTGGACAAGGATATTCAGATGAATCTTTTGAAGTTTATGCTGGCGCAATTTGATGAAAGCACCGACGCCGGGTCGGTGAAGAAAGTGGTGTTCTCGCTTACTTCCGGAGAGCGGCCTCGGGGTCCGGTCGTTCCGATCAAGACGCGGCCCGCAGGCAGTCAGAAAGACCTGTTCGAATGAAATCAATCGGCCGGCACCTGAGCGGCTGGCGTATGGCGGGCATCCTCGTTTGCGGTCTCACCGCGATCGTGACCCTTTGGCCGTCCACGACCGCCCAAAGCGCAAGCAACCGCCTGGTGGTCGTGATGTCCGGCGACACACCGCCGTATCACTCCGTGCACTCGCATGGGGAAGTTAGGGGATTTGATATTGAGGTGGCGCGCGCCGTCGGGCATTTTATGAAACGCGGCGTCGAATTTAAGTTTTTGCCGAAGGACGAAATCGCAAAGGCGCTTGAAGATGGGAGTGCGGACATCGCCGTTGGCGTGACCGCCAGCCCCCGCGAGCAAAAAAGCTTCGCGTTGTCACGCCCCTACCTGAGTCAGCGCGCGCGCCTTTTTATCCTTGAATCCACCAGCATTGTTCATGAGCTCGCCGACCTGAGCCGTCTCCGCGTCGGTGTTCGCGAAGGTCTGGAGCTCAGGGAAGTGATGCGGTTTTTGCCCGCATCCAACCGGATCATCCAGCCGGACGCCGAAGCCGGCCTCAAGAGTCTTATGAATCACAGCACGGATGTTTTTATCGGTGATGAGATCGAATGCAATTATGTGATTCAAAAAGAACAACTTAAAGAAGCAGCAACAATTAAAGTAGATGATCCAGATATGGAAAAATTTATTGATATAAACCCAAAAGAAGAAGAAAACGAAGAGGAAGAATTATCACCAGCAGAACAATTCTCAAAAGGTCTTGAAGATCAAAATCTTGATACTACTGGTAGAAATATGGCTATGGATACATTTAAGAAAATTGAAAAAGGTATTCTTGATGCATATGAAGTTCTTGACGATTCAAAAGATAGAGAGTTGTTCTACGATTATCTTATTACAAACATG
>JAGVCY010000183.1 GCA_020058965.1 Candidatus Omnitrophota bacterium
CTGGCACTGATGAGCGAAAACCAGATCAGCCTGTCGTGGCTGCCTGACAAGGGCGATCTCACCATTCACCGGCTGGAAATCCGGCGCGGGGGCGAGGTGATCGATCTGCTGGCGGTTTTGAACGCCCTTAGAGCCGCTTTTCCACCCAAGCTCATCACGGACTTCGGTCAATAGGGTTTTCCCCGATAACCAGTCTAGTATTTACCCCGATTCCTCATACCGGGACCTTCAGCTTAAGATAATCCCCATGAATCGCTATCAATGCGGCGAAATTTCTATAATTTATGTTAGAATTCACCCTTCCAAAACAACGTCAAACGGGGGGCTATGATGTCGGCGATGCTTAAAGAGTTCAAAGATTTTGCGATGAAGGGCAATGTCGTCGATATGGCGGTCGGTGTTATCATCGGCGGCGCCTTCGGAAAGATCGTTAGTTCACTCGTAGCCGATGTCTTGATGCCCCCGATCGGTAAGCTCATGGGCGGCGTGGACTTCGCAGGTCTCTACATCGCCCTGGACAGTCGGAAGTTCGCGTCCCTGGTGGATGCTCAGGCCGCCGGCGCCGCCACCATCAACTATGGGTTATTCCTCAACACGCTCATCAATTTCATCATCGTCGCGTTTTCGATCTTCATGATGATCAAAGCCCTGAACTCAGCGAAGAAGAAAGAGCCGGCCCCCGCTCCCGCGGCGCCGCCCGTTCCTTCTCGCGAACAGGTCCTGCTCCAAGAGATCCGCGATCTTTTGGCCAAGAAGTAAGTTTAGACTTGAAGTTTTTCAGACATACCAACAAGGAGAACACCGTGAAACGCATCCTCGCAACCTTAGCCGCCATCAGCTTCCTGCTCACAGGAAGCGGCGCCTCGTGGGCCTATGAAGTCCCGCGCGAAAACTCCAACATCAACTACTTCTATGTGTTCGGCCCCCAGGGCAACCCATTGATGGGCGCCGAAGGCGACACCTTCGAGCTTTATGTGGATGTGCCCGCGTCTTCCTCCGAAGATGTCACCATCCAGGTGTACGATCCCGACACGAGCGGCAAGAGGGATTGGCGCGACAATCCTGAAGCGAATCCCTGGAACACCACCACCGAATTCAGCGTTACGGGCTCGACCACGCTTGACACGAAGTCCTTCACGACCGAATACGATCAGGCCTACTATCAGTTTGGACCGTATAAAAAGGAACAGGGCGAAAAAGTCGGTTCGAACTACCGCTTCAAGCTCACTGCTCACACAACCGCGGGCGATCAAGAAAACTTGTTCAAAGTCCGGATTTTTCCCAATCATGCCGAGTCTTTTGTTTATAAGATGACTTTCCGCTTGCTTCCGAAGCAGGGCGATAAAATGACCTTCCATCCGGAAGTGCCCCAGGGAACCAATAATATCGTTGTCGAAAACTGGGATCTCGACGCCGAAGGCGGCACCAGCGTTCTTCTCGAAGGCGAACAGCAGTCCGCTCACCCGATCAACGACTCTTTGAGCGGTCAGTGGAGCAAGACCGAGATCGCGCTTTCGGGCAGCAATCAATCCCGCTTGAACTATGTGATCACCAAGGCCACGCAGCCATATGGCAACGCGGGTGTTCGTATCACGGACGGTTCCGGAAAAGCGATCCCCATTTACTTCCGCAAGGGAGTTCCTGTGGTCGCGGCGGCTCCTAAGCCCATGCCTAAAGCGGAAACGCCCAAGGTTGCTTCCACCAAGTGCAACACCTACACCTTTGACGCCCGGAAGTCCTCTGACGCCGATAGGGACACTATTGGTTATCGCTGGGATTTCGGTGACGGCACTTCGAGCGAAGAGCCCGTGGTCACGAAGTCTTATGATAAGGCCGGCGACTATGTGGTTATTCTGACTGTGACCGACAACTCCGGTCTTGTGTGTAACACGGCTGTGACGAGCACTCCCGTTAAGGTGAACACGCCTCCGCATGCCGCTATCAGTGCTCAAGACCTGATCTGCGTGAACGATTCTGTGAGCTTGGATGCGTCCGGCACCACGGACAACACGCCTGGTTCCGTGAAGTACATGTGGTCGCTTGGCGACAACTCGACGGCCGAAGGCATGGTTGTCAGCAAGATGTACAGCAAGGGCGGTATCTACAAGATCAACCTCTCGGTCGATGACGGCTCCAACACCGCGTGCAGCATGGATTCCACCGGCAAGGTGATCAAGGTCAACACGCCTCCGACCGCGAACGCGGGCGAAGACATCGCCCTGTGCGAGCGCTCCGGCCAGGACGGATTTACGGTTAAATTGAACGGTTCGGGTGTTGACGCTGACGGCGACAAGCTGGCCTATCGCTGGGACTTCGGCGATGGATCCACCGGTGACGGCGCAAGCGCGACCCATGTGTATCAACAACCCGGTTCCTACCGCGCGACCCTGACGGTCGATGATAACTCCGGCGCGGCCTGCTCCATCGCGGTCGACTCCGTGAACATCAACCTCAACCGCGCTCCGATCGCCAATGCCGGACAAGCCGTTAAAGCTTGCACCGGTTCGGCGGTTACGCTCGACGGCTCGGCTTCGAGTGATGGTGCGGCCTATGCTTGGGACTTCGGTGACGGCTCGACCGGTACCGGCAAGATCGCGACGCATACTTACGCCAAAGGCGGAACCTACAAGGCAACTCTGACCGTTGATGACGGTAAGGGCACGGCCTGTTCCACCGCGGTATCCTCGGTCCCTGTGGTGATCAACTCCGCTCCGTCCGTTTCTTTAGCGGATGTGAAAGCGGCGTGCGTCGGTTCCACAGTCGCGCTTACCGCGAACGCCTCGGATCCTGACGGTGACGCGGTGAAACTTAACTGGGACTTCGGCGACGGCAAGACACAGTCGGGCGGCACCTCAGCGACCCATACCTACGAGAAGAGCGGGTTCTACACCGTGACCGTATCGGCCGACGACGGAAAGGGAGCCAACTGCTCCCTGTCCGCCGACACGGCCTATGTCCGCGTGAACGCGCCTCCTGTGGCCAACGCCGGATTGAATCAGGTCTGCTGCGAAGATCAGCTGGTTTCGTTCGATGGCTCCGCTTCGACGGATCCGGATGGCAACACACTGACCTATCGCTGGAACTTCGGTGATGGCGAAACCGCTGAAGGCGCCAAGGCGACGCATACCTACACGAAGAACGGAACCTACAAGATCACACTTGATGTGAACGACGGCTCCGACACTCCGTGCAGCATGTCCGCTTCCGGCTTCACGGCCAAGGTCAATGCCAAGCCCGTGCCGGTGATCGAAGTTAAGTAACACAGTTCTGAATTGACAATAAAACCCTCCTCGGTCATCATTGACCGGGGAGGGTTTTTTTATGGGAGAAGTTGAGCGGTTTATGCAAATAAAAACGACGCAATTGCACGAAATTTTAAACCTCGTCACGGAATTTATGGTGAAGTACAGCTTCAACATCCTTGGCGCGGTGATCATATTGGTGCTGGGATTTTGGATCGCAACGCAAGTCGCGGCACTTTTTGCGCGATTTTTGGGCAAAAAGGGGTTTGACGCGACGATATCGCACTTCGGCGCGAGCGTCGTCAAGTTCATCATTCTTTTTTTCGCGGTGATCATGGCGCTCGACAAGCTGGGTATCACCATGACGCCCTTTGTCGCGGCACTGTCCGGCGCAGCGTTCGGAGCGAGCTTCGCGTTCCAGGGGCCGCTCATGAACTACGGAGCGGGTCTCACGATCATTCTCACGCGGCCGTTCGTGATCGGCGACACCATCACCGTGGTGGACTGCAGCGGCGTGGTGGAAGAGATCAATTTGGCTCAGACGATCTTGAAGGCCGAAGATGGGATCAAGATCACGATCCCCAACAAGCATGTCGTCGGTGAAGTGCTTTATAACTCCAAAAAATTCAAAATGGTGGATCAAAAGGTCAACATCGCCTATTCGGAGGACCCCGGACAATCGGTGAAGGTCATCCTGCGCGTACTCGACGCACATGCGGATATCGCCCGCGACCCCTTGCCCCAGGTCGGCATTGCCCAATTTGGTGATTCGGGTATTCAAATTGGCATGCGGTATTGGGTGCCGACCGAGAAGTATTTTCAGATCATGTACGCGGCGAACATGGCGGTTTTTAACGCGCTCAAAGAAGCGCGCATCGCGATGCCGTTTCCTCAGCTTGAAGTCCGCATGATCAATAAAGTTTAAGATCAGGTCTCAATCGGTTTCAAAACGGGAGATCAAAATGAAAAAACTCGGAGTGTTGTTGGTCGCCGCGGCCGCGCTTTTTCTGGCGTTTGCGGTCCTTAAAAATAGCATCGCCCAAAGCGCGGTGCAGGGCGTAGTCAAAAAAATGACGGGTCTGAAACTTGGCATGCGGTCACTCGATCTGCAGCTGCGCAACACGCGCATTCTGGCCAAAGGGATTCAGCTCAAGAATCCGGCCGGTTTCACGGATCCGGTCATGGTCGATATGCCGACGCTGGATGTCGATTATGAGCTGGGGTCGATCCTGAAGGGTGCCCCGCACCTTGAAACTGTCGAACTGGATTTGGCGCAGATAGTGATCATCAAAAATCGCGACGGAAAACTGAACCTCGACGCCCTGAAGCCCGCGGGCGGCACCAAACAGACGACCGAAAAGCCCGCCCAACAGACCAAAGCGCCGCAGATCCGCATCGATCTCCTTCATTTGAAGATCGGTAAAGTCGTCTACAAGGATTATTCCAATGGCGGATCTCCAAGCGTCCAGGAATTTGATTTGCGGATCGACGAGCAATATAGGAACATCACGAACATCAACGCGATCGTACCGATCATCGTTTCGAAGGCGTTGTCCAACGCGGTCCTTGGAAGGCTCGTGAACTTTGATATCAAGGGCCTGATGTCGCAGATGGATCTCGGCGGCGTGAACTTCGGCTCGATGGGTCTCGGATCGCTGAGCAATTTAAGTTCTCAGGCCGCCCAGCAGGCACAAGGGGTATTGTCCGGAGCACAAAAAATGCTGCAAGGCGCGGCTTCGGGATCAGGCAATGCGTCCAAAGACCTGACCAAAGCCGCGGATGAGGCCGTTAAGGGCGTATCGGACCTCTTCGGATCGCTGACCAAAAAATCCTAACAGTTCAAATCGGACGAAAAAAAAGGGCGGGGATGGATGTCCCCGCCGTTTTTTATTTTTTTAAGGTCTTCTTACTTTTTGTTGCCGAGGACGAAGTAGAGGATCATGCCGATGACGGGCAGAAAAATCACGAGCAGGAGCCATAGGATCTTTTTGCCGGTGTCCGCTGAGCTTTTGACGATACTGACGATCGCGATGATGTCGAGAACCAGAATTAAAAGACCGATCAATCCACCCATGCAACACCTCCTGTTTAGTTGCCGTAATTCTATCAAACATTCGCTTGGTGTTGAACCCAAATCACCCCTATAATAACCCGATTATGACTTCCGGATCCAAACTCCTCCAACGCGTTCAACGGCTCATCAAGCTTCGCTTCGCGGTGCTGTACCTTCCGGGCCTTTTGGCCTTAGGGTTGCTGCGGGCGGAAGCCGTATCCTTCCGTTGGGGCTTGAGCATCGTGCTAGTGGGTCTCGCGGTCCGCAGTTGGGCCAACGGCTACGCGATCAAGATGGACAAACTCACGACCTCCGGCCCTTATGCCCGCATCCGCCATCCGCTTTACACGGGAACTCTGCTCATGGTGATCGGGTTCGCGGTGATCTTGAACTCACATATCTGGGGAGTTCTTTTTGTCTTATTCTATGTGGCGGTCTATTCGCGGACCATGCACTCCGAAGAGGGGATGCTCGAGAAAAAATTCGGTGAGCCTTATCGGGCGTACCGCGCCGCCGTGCCGCCGCTGTGGCCCGGGCTGAACGAATACCGCGCGGGCGAAAAATGGCCCTTCACGTGGGAGCGTTATTGGCGCAGTCAGGAATACAAACTCATTCTCTGGTCGATGGTGCTCGTCCTCATAATCTATTTGATCGCCGCCCGGGACGCGTCCGCCGGGGCTTGGACCTCTTCGATGAAGACCGCGGTTTTGGGCATCATGCTGCTGGCCGCCGCCGATCTCGGAATCACTCTAATTTTAAAAAGCGCAAAAAAATCCAGGAGCTAATCCAATCGTGTGCAAATCTTCTATTAAAAAATCCATCAATCCTTACCGCCTCGACCGCAACATTCTTCCGGAGACTTACAGTATCTGGCTGGAACCGGATCTGGTCAATTTTACTTTTGAGGGAAGGGAATCCATTCAGGTCCGTGCCGCCAAACCGTTTCGCAGCATCACACTTCATGCCCTGGATCTAAAAATCCGTGAAGCTTCCTTCGTCACCCGCGGCGGAGAGCGGATCTCCTCGACTTCGGTGCGCTTCAACGAAAAAATGCAGACCGTGACGATCGATCTTGGGCGTCGGTTGACGCCGCGGGACGCCGGCTCACTCGAGTTGGTGTTTTCAGGAATATTGAACGACAAGATGCACGGTTTTTACCGGACTTCATATCAAATGCCCCAGTCTGCTCAAAAATCCCCAGATGCGAGGCGTGACGACGAAGGCAGTGCTATTGCACGCCAAGGAGGAACAACGAAGCAGATGGGGAGTTTTCAGCAGACTGCCTGGGGGTGTGCGACGCAATTTGAGGCGACCGACGCGCGGCGGGCATTTCCGTGCTGGGACGAGCCGGACATGAAGGCGGTTTTTACCGTTACTCTCAAAGTTCCGAAGGCACTGACCGCGCTGTCGAATATGCCGGTGGAAAAAATCGTCGCGGACGGCAAAACCGGAAAAAAAGAGATCAGCTACTTGCCGTCACCCATCATGTCGACCTACCTCCTTTGTTTTGTGGTGGCGCATCTGGAGGGAATTTTTGGCAAAGATAAAAACGGCGTGGAGATCGGTATCTGGACCACGCCCGGCAAGATCCCTCAAGCCCGGTTCGCGATGGATGTCGCGAAGTTTTGTTTGCCGTACTTCGCGGATTGGTTCGGGATCCCGTATTCGCTTCCCAAGCTCGACATGGTGGCCCTGCCCGACTTCGCTTCCGGCGCGATGGAAAACTGGGGCCTCGTGACCTACCGCGAGACCGCGCTTCTCGTGGACCCGAAGCAGTCGTCCGTCGCCGCGCGTCAGCGCGTCGCGGAAGTGATCGATCACGAGCTCGCGCATCAGTGGTTCGGAAATCTGGTGACGATGGAGTGGTGGACGGATCTGTGGCTGAACGAGGGCTTCGCGTCGTTCATGGGGCCGAAGGCGGTGGACGCGCAGTTCCCGCAGTGGAAGATCTGGGCGCAGTTTTTGGCGACGGAGTACTCGTCCGCGTTGCGCGATGACAGTTTGAAGAACACACATCCGATCGAGATCGATGTCAAAGACCCCAACGAAATCCGCGAAATCTTTGACCACATCACCTATGCCAAGGGCTCGTCGGTCAATCGGATGCTCGAGCATTACCTCACCGAACCCATTTTACGAAAAGGACTCAAGAGTTATCTCAAGAAGTTCGCGTTCAAAAACGCGCGGACGGTGGATCTATGGCAGTCACTCGAAGAGGCGAGCGGAAAACCCGTGCGCGCCGTGATGGCGAGCTTCACGCGGCAGGGCGGTTATCCCGTGATTTCGGTGGACGAGGCGACGACGATCCGGGGAGCTAAATCGCGGGCTAAGAGCGGATCCGCGCGCACCCTGAAGCTAAGTCAGGAACGGTTTATTTTTGACGGATCGGCGGATGCGGCTAAATGTTCGTGGCAGCTTCCCATCACGGTCTCGGCGCAGGGATCGGCGAAGCGGTTTGAGACACTTTTAAATAAAAAAACCGGGTCGGTTACGGTGGACGCGGCGGCCGGCAAGTGGATCAAGCTCAACCCGGGGCAGAGCGGTTTTTATCGCGCGGCGTATTCGCCGGCGTTGGTGGCTCCGCTGGCAGAGGCGATCAAGCGCGGGGACTTCGGGCCGGAAGACACGCTCGGGCTTTTGGATGACGCTTTTGTTCTGGCGCGGGCGGGGCGGACGAAGACATCGCAGGTCATGGAACTTTTGGCCGGATGCGAGCGCGAGATGGATTACAACGTTTGGAGCACGATCGCGGGAGCCTTGGGCCAGATCGAGGAGCTCGCGCACGGTGAGGCTCGGCATCGGTTCAATGTTTTTACCCGCGAACTGTTCGCTTGGACGCATGAGCGCCTCGGCTGGGATTCCAAGCCGAAGGATTTTCATCTGGATGTGATGCTGAGGTCGATGATGATCGGACGGCTCGGACATTACGGTTACGCGCC
>JAGVCY010000082.1 GCA_020058965.1 Candidatus Omnitrophota bacterium
AATCGCGCAGACGAGCAGCAAAAGGCCAAACACCCATTTTCCGCCGAATTTATCGGTGAGCATTCCGGCCGGTAATCGAAAAATTGAGCCGGTCAGTACCGGAATGCCGAGCAGCCATCCGGTTTCCACCGGACCCCAGTTAAAAACCTGGTTGGAGGACAAAAACGTGACCAGCACTCCGTTCAGCATCCACGCCGCGAAGCAGACCGTAAACGCGACGGTGTTCAAAAATAAGACTCTATGCGATATTCCGGTCGCCTGCTCTTGCATTCCGATCATCCCTTTATAAAAAACGGCTGTTACGACCGTACTTGATGTGGCGGCCCGAATTTTACAGCAGCCATGTGACGATTAGGTTAACGAATTATTAACTTAAAACTGAGGTCCAATGATCTCAGCAGCGGATCCCCGAGTTCTTCCGGTCGTAGTAAAACCAATTCAGGACGAGACAAACCAAATAATAGACGGTAAACCCGTACAACGCGTATTCCGCGTGGCCAGCCTTGATCTGCTGGCCGAACACCACCGGGATGATGAACGCGCCGTACGCGGCCACGGCCGAGGTCCATCCCAGCACGGGTCCGGCCTGTTCCTTGGGAAAAATATATGGAATGCTCCGGAAGGTCGATCCGTTGCCCAGACCGGTCGCCACGAACAGGACCATGAACAGCCCGAAGAACGGCCACCAGTACGCCTCGGGCGAAGGCGCGCCCTTGGCCTTGACCACAAAGTAGGCCACGCCCAGCGCCGCGATCACCTGCGCCACAGTGCTCCAGGTCGTGACCTTTGAGCCGCTCTTGATCTTGTCCGCGAGCCAGCCTCCGACGGGCCGAATGAGCGCGCCGACCATCGGTCCCAAAAACGCCCAGGTCATCGGATTGGGCGCGTGCGGGTTCACGGCGCCTCCGGGCAAATACCCGAATACGTCCTGAATCAGCTTGGGGAACGAAGCGGAATAGCCGATAAACGAACCGAACGTCATCACATAAATGATCGTCATGATCCAGTTATGCTTGCTCTTGAAGATGGCGAACTGCCGGTCCAGGTTGCCCCGGATCTGTTTGGGCGACAGCATTTTCATGAACAACAGGGCAAACAGAATGGTGACCGGCAGCACCAGCCACATGTTGGCCTTGCCCGCCGTCAAAAGAAAGGTGCCGATGCCGGCCGCGATCAGTCCGTACGCCGTCAGCAGGGCGATCTTGAAGAACTCCGAAAAATAGTTGCCGAGTTCGGGCGTCGCGGCCTTAAGATTATTCATCCCGAGCAGGGCGGCGAGCGCGGACACAAAAAGGAACGGCGACCAGATGCAGCCCGCGTTCTGAATGTACACGATCGTCCCGACCGCCTTGGCGCCGTCGGCTTCGGTGAGTGGCATCCCGTGGCCCGCGGGAAAACCGAAGTACGCCCCCGTGATCGCGAGCGGGATCAAGATCTGCATCACGCTCACGCCCAGGTTGCCCAAACCGGCGTTCAGCCCCAGCGCGGTCCCCTGCATCCGTTTGGGAAAAAAATATGAGATATTCGACATCGAGGAGGCGAAGTTCCCGCCGCCGATGCCCGACATCACGGCGAGAAACGCGTACACATAGTACGGCGTGTCGATGTTCTGAAGCGCGAAGCCCGCTCCGACGGACGGGATCAAAAGCATGAGCGTCGAAAACAGGACCACATTCCGGCCACCGCCGATCCCGACCAAAAACGCGTTCGGGATACGCATCGTCGCGCCCGAAAGTCCCGCGATCGCCGGCAGCGTCCACAAGACCTCGTTGAGCGTTTTAAGGTCCGCCGGAGTCTCGTGCGGCAGCCCGAGCGTGTAACCGAGTTTTTTCATCTGCACGATGATCATGCCCCACATGATCCAGATCGAGAACGACTGAAGCAGCGCGGGGATCGAGATCCATAGGTTCCTGAAGGCGATCTTTTTGCCTTCCGATTCCCAAAATTGCTGATTTTCGGGATCCCATTTTTCAATATTAACTTTGATCATGCGCCCCTCCTTTGGGTGAATGAAAAGTTTTGCTTCGGGACAGCCACCGCAAAAACCCCGGCATCGTCGTCAGCGCCGTGAGCGAGCAACAGCCGAGCGCAGCCGCGCTCAAGACGAGCGCCGCGAGCAGATGTTCCGTCTGTCCGGACAGCAGGGAATGCATCGCCGACGTCAGGACCCAGATCTGCACAAAAATCGCCCCCAAACTCAGAAAGAGACCAAGCGTTTCTCTCAACTCCAACTGCTCGGCCTCCCGGTCCTTAAACCGCATGCGGACCTCCTGCCGCGACGCGCGACATCATGCCTTCAAAATAAATACCATCCGCCCTCAATCCCAGCTTGACCGCCGGCAACGGCCGCTCGGGAGGGCCGTATAACACATTGCCCGTTTTGACATCGAACGCGCCGTGATGACAGGGGCACAGGATCTTGGATTCGTCCTGCCGCCAAATGACGGGGCATTGCAAATGGGTGCACTTCTGGGAGTAGGCCACGTAATCCTTTTCCGCCAGCCGGATCAAAATAATCGGTTCTTTTTTTTCAGGCAGCATAAAAACATAGGAGCCGCCGACTGCCAAGTCGTCCCGGCCGATGATGCGGAAGGCGCCGGGTTCGCTCGGCGGATATTTTTTATCAAATAAACTTTTGAGCAGAACACCGGCCTGTCCCGTAAAAAGCCCAAACGACACCAGGCACAAAAACCGGATGAAGTCCCTTCGCGCCACATGCCCATCCGCCTTCGTATCGACCGGAAAATCCTCCGCCCATTTGGGCAGTTCCTGATTCTGCTGCGTCAACCGTTCCTTAATCGGGTCCTTCTTCGACATTTTTTCTCTTCCTTCCTATGTCCAGGGAGCGGGTTCACCTAAGTCGGTGTCCGACATGAACGCCATGATGTCGATGTCAGTCGGTTCATCACCTTGCGCGCTCATCAAATAAACCTTGGTCGTGATCAACTGATCTCCGAACATAAACTGATTGTTGGCCTTATTCTTGCGCATCCGTTCGATCTCGGCTTTTGGTCCGAAGAAAAGCGCCTGCGAGGGACACACCGTCGCGCACATGGGCTTGAGTTGGATCGAGGTCCGGTCATAGCACATGTCGCATTTCATCATCTGCGCGGACTGTTCGTAGATCCTCGGAACACCGAAGGGACAGGCGATCTGACAGTTTGAGCAGCCGATGCAGCGCGGGCTCAAGGACGACTGAACCACGCCGTCTTCCGTGCGTTTGATCGCGTCGGCGGGGCAAACCGCCGCGCAGGACGGGTCATCGCAGTGCATGCACACCATTGGGCCCGTCTTCACCGAATTCAGCCGGTCAAACGCATCCAGGTGTATCATCGGGATCCCCCGGTGCGTCGCGCACTCTCCGCACGCGGCCACACAAGACTTGCAGCCGATGCATCGCTGCGGGTCGATAAAAAAATCACTCTCTTCGTGCCTACCGCTTAGCATGCGCGGCCCCTTGCTGTGGATCGACCCGCTGAATGTTCACGGCGCTGAACTTGAACTCCGGTATCTTCGACAACGGGTCAAGCGCACGCTGCGTTAGCCGATTGGCCGACTGCTTATCGGGCCAGTGATACGGGATAAAAACGGTGTCGGGTCGGATCGTCTTCACGATCTTGGCCTTAAGCTCGATGCTCGAGCGCCGCGACGTGATTCGGACGATGTCGGCCTCGGCGATCCGGTACTTTTCGGCCAAGGCCGGGTGAAGCTCCAGATACGGCTCCGGACATTCCTCAGTCAAAAATCCGATGCGGCGGGTCTGAGTGCCCGACAGGTAATGAAAGATTACGCGGCCGGTCGTCAGATAGATCGGGTACTCCGCATTGATCTCATCCGCGGACGGACGATACACCACGGGATTAAATTTGGCCTTGCCGTCGGGGTGCGCGAACTTTCCCCCCTCAAAAAGGCGCGGGGTGCCGGGGTGATCCAGAGTCGGACACGGCCAAAAGATCCCTTTATTCTTCTCGATCTTTTCGTAGGTGATCCCGTAATAATCAACCGTGCTGCCCCGCGACGCCACGCGCAGTTCGTTAAAAATATCCTCCGATTCGTTGTACGGAAAATATTTTCCCTTCCCTAGCCGCTTCGCGATCTCGCAAAAAATATGCCAATCGATCTTCGCTTCACCGGGCGGAGTCACCGCCTGCCGGATCCGTATCACGCGGCCTTCCGCCGTGGTCGCCGTCCCCTCGTCCTCCTCGTGCAGCGAGCCGGGCAGCACCAGGTCCGCGAACCGCGCGCTCTCGCTCATAAAAAAGTCGATGACGACAAAGAACTCCAGTTTTTTGAGCGCTTCCTCCGTAAATAGTGAATCCGGCAGACTCACGGCCGGGTTAAAGCAAATGAGAAGAAGTCCCTTGATCTCGCCCGCGTGGATCGCGTTCATGATCTCCTGTGCCGAAAGGCCTTTGCCGGGCAGGTCCTTTTCGTCGATCCCCCAGACATCCGCGATAAATTTGCGATGCTCCGGATTCGTGATGTCGCGGTTGCCCGGAAGCTGATCGCATTTGTGACCGTGCTCGCGTCCGCCCTGGCCGTTGCCCTGACCCGTGATCGTCGCGTACCCGCAGCCCGCGCGGCCGATGCGGCCCGTCGCCAGCACCAGGTTGATGCACGACAGCACATTGTCCACGCCCTTCGTGTGATGCTCGATCCCGCGCGCGTGCAGCAAAAAGCTCTTCTTCGCCTCGCCCCACCACTTCGCCGCGAGTCGAATGCTCTTGGCCGGAACGCCGGTCACTTTTTCGCATTCTTCCGGCGTGTACCCTGCCACCGCGTTCAGCACTTCCTCAAAACCGTTCGTGTGCTCGCGAATGAAGTCGTGGTCGATCTTTCCGTCCTGTATCATGAGGTTCAGGATCGTATTAAAAAGATGTGAGTCGGTCCCCGGCCGCACCGGCAGGATCAGGTCCGCGGTCCGGGCGATGGGCGTGATGCGCGGATCCACGACGATGAGCTTCGCCCCGCGATCCCGCGCCTTCCAGATGTAATCCGTCGTGATCGGAGAACACTCCGAAATATTTGTTCCCGCGCACAAGATCAGATCCGTTTCTAGAATATCCGCCCAGGAGTTGGCCGCGCGGTCAACGCCAAACGCTTTTTTATTCCCTGTTCCGGCGGAGACCATGCAGAGGCGGCCGTTGTAATCGAGGTTTTTGGTCTGCAGAGCGACCCGCGCGAATTTTCCGATCAAATAAGATTTTTCATTCGACAGCGAAACGCCCGACAGCACCGCGAAGGCATCCTTGCCGTGCTTGGCCTGAATATCCCGGATGGCCGACACGGTCCGCTCGTACGCCGCGTCCCAGCTCACGCGCTCGTAACCGACGCCCTTTTTATTTTCAAGCGGATACAACAGGCGGTCCGGATGACTTCCCTGCATGTAGCGCTTCACGCCCTTGGGACAGAGCTTGCCCTCGTTGAACGGAAAATCCTCCCACGGCTCAAACCCGATCACCTGATTGTCTTTGACCTTGAGTTGAATGCCGCAGCCCTGTCCGCAAAAACAACAGTGCGTCTTGACCAGCTGATCCGGCGCCGCGGCCGCCGCGTCCCATCCGCCGGGAGGATCGAACTTCAAATGCGGACCGAATTGTTCCCGTATCGCTTCTTTGGAAATGGGCAGATCTGCCATTTTTATTCCTTCTCGATATTTTTTGCGCGCGCTCGATCAAATTGGCCGCTCAACTGACGCTGCTGACTGAGCATGAACATCCGCCGACGGCACGCGGGACAAAATTCCTGGACCGACGGCACTCCTTTTTTGGCCGAATACCTGAATCCAAGTTCCCCGAGCGCCGCCTTCACATCCTGAACCTGTATCCGGCTCACATACGGGTCGCCGCATTTGAGGCACTTTTCGGATTCACCCGCCTTCTTCTCGCGGATGTACACCGCCGCGCCCAACAACGCGCCACGTTGAAAAATATGAAAAAACTTTCCGAACGGCAGATACACCAAAAAAACGACCACCGTGAAGCAATGCAGCGTGGACAGCGTGCGAAAATGTTCGCCGCCCATGTACCGTGAGCTGTAGGTCAAAAATCCGCCCGTGACCGCCACGGCGAACAAAATGAGCAGCGGCAGAATATCGTTCATGAAGGTCTGACCCGCGACCAAGCCTGAGTGGAGGATGCGGCGGGTAAAAGCCATGACGGTCCCGAGGATCACGAGCACGGCCGCAATATTCAGGGCGTTGAAGAACATAAATCCGATCACGCCGTCGGGCGTGAAACTCATCTGCGGAAACCCAAAGGCATACAACTGATACAAATGCGGCTGGCCGGGCACGGTTTCGAAGTGCAGCAGTCCCAGAACCAGCGGCAGCGTGACCATGAACGCGAGTATCGTCC
>JAGVCY010000284.1 GCA_020058965.1 Candidatus Omnitrophota bacterium
CCGGACGTTATCGCTGTGTCCTTGGCCAGAGCCCCGAACAACTTATCCAAAGGTATACGAAAATGCCCATCAATAGGAGGCAGACCGGCCAGAGATGCCTTCACGCCGTCCAAATCGCGCGACCATGTTTGCAAAACCTCAAGCTTCTCACCCGCCGCATCTTTTCCATTGACCTCACGACCTGCCACATGTGCCAGACCCGAAAACTGCTGAGCATCTACTGTTGCCCTAGCTTCAGTCCAATCCTCCGCCAAGACAACCTGGCCTCTTTCGTCTTTTACGATCACCTGATCTGATGTAATCAGAACATCCATCACCTGCACATCCTTAACACCCCCCGCACCATCCGTCATCATCACCGCGACCGAAAAGTCTTTTGGTGCGGAATTTTTAGCAGCCGCCATATTCACGACCAGCGTCCTGACCATATCCTGCATCGACCCCGCCATCCGCGCGGCGGCGGCTTGATGGGGGGCGGGAGAAGTGGCGCGGCGGAGCTCTACTCGGAAGAGGAGGCGGTGGTTGGGTAGGTTTTGGACGGTGATCTTCCCGCCCATGTCTTTGACTGCCCGGGAGGCAAAGGGCATGCCGATGCCCTGATTCCGTACGAGGCGCTTATTTTTGAGACGGAAGATGTTTGGGATCCTTCCGTCGCTTCGTTTAGAAATCTGGCCCGGACCTTCGATCTCGATGACCACCCGATCCCCCGCCGCGGGCACCACGGTCCTAAATTGAATATTGGCCGGCTTTCCGCCCTCCGGCGAGCGGTCATGAACGACAAAATTGGAATAGATCCTTTCCAACGCTAATAAGAGCGCGGCGGTTTTGCCCGTTACTGCCAGACTTGGATCAAATTGCGACCAATCGATCAGAGGCAACGGAAGCCATGCCTTTCCTGCTTTATTGATCCTCCGTTTGGTCTGGTACGCGTGTCCCGCTATCTGGTCAAATGCCACGACTGAATCAACGCCGGTACCGCTCATAAACTCACGAATGGCCGTGAGGTTAAAGATAAACCGATCCAGCGAATCGAGAGCAATTTTAAGAGGCCGCCCAGAGTTCGTTTGCTTCGCGTTATTGCTTGGGAGTAGTCCCTGCAAGCCCTTCCTCCACAATTTAGCCGAAGCCAGGGTACGGGATGTCGCAATAAAATAATCTCTCTCCAGTCTGTCTAGCCCTCTTAGATAGCCGGGTTGATCGGGGTTTTTTTCTAATAATCTTTTAATTCGGTATGCAAACGATCCTTTTATCCTCCCGTCATTCACCGATCTCGTATAGTCCCTCAGAACGCGCGGGTAGGTTGGAAGCGGTTTCGGCGAGTCGCTCATTGAACCGGGAGATTTTTGCATCTTAAAATTGGCGAATGCAACGGCATTTCTCGCGTGGGCGGCGGTCATTAGACTCATCGGTCCGCCATGCCCCCAGATCATCATGGCCAGCTCCAGCCGCTCCCTCTTCTCCCTCAACTGCCGCGCTGCCATCCGCGCGGCGGACGTGACTTGATTCCAAAGATCGGGATTTTTGACTAGGCGGTCCAAGGCATCGGGCGTAAAAAAGGCGTTGATCGTGACGCGTTCACCGTTAAAATTATCGGTAACGGGTATAAATCGCGTATTTTTATCGCGAAGTTTGGATGCCGGATTAACTTTTTCCCGCGCGCTCGCGATCTCATCGACCGAAAATGCGTAGACGCCGGTCACCTCGCCTTTTCCGCTCTTCCAAAGACTTCTCAGCTTTTTTTTATAGGCCTCTCTGGAGTCTGTCGCGCGAGAAGCCTTGACTGACTGTTCGTCTTGGGATTTTTTTTGCTTCATACCCTCCCATTCGCCCCGGGTCAGACGCCGCTTAAACCAGGAACGACGTTCCCGATTGTTATCTCCCGGCTCATCATAGCTTTCATAACCTAAGAAGACCTGCGGGTTCTCGAATTGATCGATCCCCGTTTCCTGGCTCGTTTCCGCGATCGCGCCATCTTCATGTGATTCTCCGACTTCAAGATGTCCTCCGTACGCGGCCAAATGATCGTCGTAGGTATCTTTATTCCTAAGTTGGAAGATCACATCGCCGTCCGGAGTCAGCAAAATCACATTCGCAGTCTCGTGAGCATATCCGAACTGCTCCGCGATCTTGCGGTCGATACGCCCGATCACCCTGGCATCCGGACCCGTTCCATTCAACACATGCACTTCTTCGCCCTTAAACTTGCCAGATTCAACAAAGCGTAGCACCTCATCAGTTTTTGTTTGAATCTCGGCCGCATCATGACCCAAGGTTTGTTCGATCTGAGCGACTTGCAGTTTAATACGTTCAACATCCACATGCTCCCGCTTCGAAATAAATCCATTCTCTTCATCCGGTTCCCTCAGCAGCGCAAGCTCTTCTTCTGTCAGATGATGCGTCCCCGCCATCCGCGCGCCAGGGCTAAAACGGGCGGGGTTGAGGGGGTTGAAAAGGCGGCGGATCAGATGGTGGTTAAAGTTTTTCCAGTCGCGCTGAGCCCAACGGTCACCCTGGGACTTCGAGGCGGACAGGGCCTGGTAGATCGGGATGGTCCATTGGGGTCCCCAGACGATCCCTATGTTATCCATGGTGTTAAAGTAATGTTTCCAAAATGCCGCGTTGAACATGGGTTTGCCCGCGCTCCTGCGAGCCGGCAAGAAAGAACCTATCCCGTAATAATAAAATTGCGCGTTCAGTGTTTGCCGGATCATTCTTTTTTGACCCGGACTCAGGTGTTGGGTCTTAAGAACATTCTCCAGGTCAATGGTCGTCCTCAGCAGGTCAAATGTCGTCAGCGTGTAATCATACTGGTCTCCCATGCCGCAGAGCGTCGCTTTAAAGTTGGCGCGATAAAGATAATCTTCCGCGGCAATGGTCCGATAGGCCTTCAAAACCTTCATGACGCCCGGGATCAATCGGCGATCTGTGCCTTGAAAAAGGACCTGCTCCAATCTTTTGCCTGCTTGGGAATACAAACCCTCTCTATGTTCCACCGCGTTTTGGGTTTGGATCTTCGGAAGAACCTCGGCCAATTTTTGGCCGTAGGTGGATCGGGGGTCGATCCCGGTCATCTTCCACGCGGCCGTTTCGAGCAAAAATCCGGTCGCATGCTGTAATTTATCGTGAACTCCAAAACGGGTCGTTTTGCTTACTTTACGGCTGAAGCGCAATTGAAGGGCCGACTCTCGCTCCAGGCGCTTTGAGACCTTCGCGAAGGCATTCAAATCGCTCCAGCCGTTCTTGTGAAGCGCGGCATCCGCGTTGCGGAAAAACGCGTTGATCTCGGCGATGATCTGCGGCGTGAGCGTCGTGCCCCACTCGGCGCTCGCCGGATCGATGAGGACGCGGATCGCTTTTTCGGACAGGAATCCGTTGGCCGCGACGTTCTCGTACATTTCGCGATCCCGGTCGACGCGCGCGAGGTCCAGGTACCCGGGCAGATCGCCCGGATGAACGTTCGCAAGCTTATCAGGAAGCACAAATGCCGCCATCCGCGCGCCGAAGGATGTTTTTTCAAAATCAAAGTAGCCGGCACGATCGCCGGCGATGGGAGTCGTATGTAGGCCGAAGCGCAATTCTCGGGCCGGCCCGTTACTCAAATAGAATCCGATCGCGTGGGGAGCGGTCGCCGATCTCGGTGAGCCGCCGCCCCGGTTGAACAGGAATCCCGAAAACAGCTGCGCCGGCACTTCCTCCTTGTGAAGATCATTCGGCCGATCCGGATCGCGGGCCGCGGCAATGTAATATATTTTTTCACGCGTAAACAGGAGTCCCGAAAAGTGGTCGTCTGCGGATATTCCGAACGGGACCCAATCACCCGCCTTGGACCATCCCTCGATTTCGTTTGTAAACGTTTGATTCCATTGGACGCCCACGCCGCTCTGGCGGGCAAATTGGACTAAAAATTGCGTCAAAGCATGCGGCGGCTGGGCCGGAACCGCGCGCGGCGAAGTCATTGAGGGGTTCACGCTAGCCGCGCTTCCTGCTTGTGATTGGTTCGAGGCCAAGATCTTTGATTCCGCCATGCTCACATACTTTCTTAAGGTTTCGGGGAGCAGTGTGAGGCGAAGTGCTTGGTTATGTCTAATGACCGGGAAGTATTGTGCTCTGGCCAAGGCGTTGGCCTCTGCGGATAAATAATTGGCCAATGCCCATTCGTAGACACCCAAATTATTTTGTATCAATTTCACGCCGATAAAGTGATCCTTTGGACTCTTAAGTTGTGAACCCAACAATTTTTGGGCCTGACCGTGCCATACTTCGGCGCTCTTGGTCTCCAGCGGATATTGTTGGACTTCAGCGGCACTCTGGAGAATCGCCGGCATTTGCGTCAGGATCTCCAAAACCGCTTCTAGGGCGGCTCGCCGTATTAAGTGAGCCACCTGCGCCTCCGGCGAAAGTCCGGCCATCCTCGCGCCTTTTTGGGCGGGCAGGGTGATTCCGCGGTCCGCGAGGGCCTGCTTCAGCGAGCCAACCGATCCCGTCCCCGCCATCCGAGCGGCGGATTCGGATGAATTGCTTGGGGCATTCATGCGGGAAGGATATAAGCCATTTTCCATCGCAAAATCGTGCACCACCTTGGGAACAAGAACAGCGTTAGGTGACGAACGATACTCGGTGGAGCTGGTAAAAAATCCGTCGGTATTCACCAAACGGGATTCCATGATCGTTTGTTTCGGTTGCGCGTGCGGCCTTTTCCGAATGCGCTCCTTCACGATCACCCTTAGTTTATCTTCGGTCAGATCCGCTCCGAATTCCCCCTCACCGCGCGGCACCGCGGCCCACGCGAGCCGGTGTTTGGGATTGGCTTGAACCCCTTGGGCGGACGCGAGCAGATGATCAGCGATAAACTCTATGCGTTCCCGGTTCTCGGTACCGGTGATGCTGAACACGGTCATTCTTTGGTCTGGGTTCAGTTCAAATATCCCGCGAACTCCGATCTCACCCACGTCCGCCGTGTTCAATCCGATCGGGGTGGTCACGACCAGGTTCGGGAACATCGCCGCCGCGAGCTGGCTCATCCGGTCCCGAAGCGCGGGCGAGACATCGTCACCGGGTTCGACGGCTTTATTCGAAACTTCTCCCTGCGTGCGAAGGACTAGCAGATCGAGATCCAGCTGATCCACGGCGCGCAGTCCCGCGATCAACTGCCCCCAGTTGGGCGGATTGGCGGTCAAACCCATAAAACCAACGCGGATCGTGCGCTCCTGTATCGGCGCCTTTAATAAACTCGTAGCCGACAGATTGATCTGATCCGGCGCAAGATGAGTTTTTCCGGACTCAGCCTTCCTACCGATCGAGATGAGCGTCTCGACTCCCATGCGGTATAAATGTTCCAAAAACTTGATCTTCACCGGATCCGTCTCAACCCTCCCCTGCGCGTCGATCTCCGTGGCGAAGTTCCGTATCATCAAAAGAACTTCCGGATGCACGCCCCGCAAGCGCCCCAAATCCTCCAACCCCATGCCTGCGGGCAACCTCCACTCCGCCATCCGCGCGCCCAGTTCTTTAAAAACCGGACCAGCCCAGGGTTCGCCCATGCGAGCGGCGGCGACGAGGGGACGAACATTGAGAGTTGCGTCAATGGATCGCATCCCTGTGACTCCTCGATCTTCAGAATGAGATGTGGATGCTTTTTGGCTCAAAAGGAGTTTTTCGTAGAGGGCGTTGTCAGTCGGATGGAGGATGCGGGGCAGGATCGATACATAGGAAATGCCGTTTTGTTTAAATATCTGCTTGAGGCCTGGGGCGTGAAAGCCGCCGGTCACGAGCACCGCCTTCCTGATTCCTTCCGCGTCCATGCGGGCGAGCATTTTCTTTACGAAGGCCTGGTCCCGTTCGATCGCGAGTCGGTAAAAGTCTTTGGCCAGTTCCACCGCGGAGTCGTAGTCCCGATCCAGAATGATCGCGCGGTCATAGTGTTTGTTCAGGTCGTAGATTTTGCGGTTCAAAAAGCTCGAGATCATCTTCGCGCCGTAATTCGTCTGGTCCCGGTTAAAGGACGCATAATCGTCCGGCGTCATCTGCAGCCGGAGCATCGACTCGAGCGCGTCCAGGTTACGGGAAAAACGGATCAAGTTTTTTTCATCCTCCGTGCGGGAGAGCCGGTCAAAGACTTCCGCTTCAAAAGCGGTGAGTTCCGTGAGCACGGCCTGCGCGTCGAGTTCGCGCGCGCGGCGGGCGTAGCTGAAGTATTGGGCGAGATTGGGATATTTGGTTTGCGTGCCCGCGACAACTTCTTCCAACCGGGCGTAAAAAGCGGAGTCTCGGTCATGGGAGGCGGAGGCGCGGCTGGGGACATGAGCGGCTTCAAGGTCTTCGCGGTCCGAGGGCGCTAGCGCGGCAATGGCCTTCGCCTGTTCTTCGGAAGTCTTGGCAAAGTCGATGCGCGCTTCAAGGCGCTTCAGTTCATCCAAAAGTCCCAGATGACGGTAGTTACCCAAGTACACACCATTTTTTTTGGCGGCGGCGAGGAGCTGGCTGAAGTAATCCGTCAGCGGATGCTGTTCAGTCAGGTACAACGCGCGTGACGCGTCCATAGCGGTAAGCTCCGAATTGAGCAAATCCCCCTTGAGCGTTTCGAGCGTGCGCTTCATCCGATCCAGATACCCCAGCGCCTTGGCGCGTTTGGCCGCGGCCTTCCGGTAAACTTCGAGCGATGCGTCATAAAGTTTTTCGTCTTCCACCCCCTCGATCACGAACGGGCGCGTTGTCGTGACATTGGCGTATTCGAATCCTTTTAAAAGCCCCTTGTTCACCAGACCCTTGGCCGCCGCTTCGACCGCACGCGGATCCGTACCGGGATTCAGCCGAAGCGTCAGATCGCCGTCACCGGCTTCGGTGAAGACATGGGAAATATTTTCGGCGGGAAGTATGAGATCCAGCGCGCGAGCGATGTTGAACTGGCCCGACGGATTGGCGTGCGCGTCCTGAATGAGGATGATGACTCTGTTATTCTGGGGGCGCGCATCGCCCGAAGGATCTAGACTGGGCTTAGACCCTTCGACACTGTGCGGCTCAGGATGACTGGACGCAACCCATGCATCTTCGATAATGCCGACCGATTCGGAGAGATTAAAATGGGTTTGAGGGCGTGCGGCCGCGGCAGGCGTTAAAACCGGAGCAGGCAGGGGCGCCGCGAAGACAAGGCTCTGCGCCATGAACAAAATTGATAATAAAAAGCTCACGGCTTTGAGGCCGCGACTGGGGACTTTTTGCATCAAAAATAGTTTTTCTTATTTATAGGCAATTGGCTAAAACGAAGTCACGTAAATACAGATATGCCAGGGAGTTTACCTGCTGGTTAGGAAGGTTTCAAGATGGGAATGTTAATAATTTTTAAAATCCACGAGGTTGTTAACCCGCGCTTAATTGCGCTTAATCGAAAATCGCGCTAGGAGACCTGGAGGACCAAGCCCTTCAGGTAATTGCCTTCGGGGTGGTAGAGGCTGACGGGGTGGTCGACAG
>JAGVCY010000267.1 GCA_020058965.1 Candidatus Omnitrophota bacterium
ACGGCGGCCAGTATCCGTCCGCGCAGCTCAAGCTTTTTAAAAAGGGCGAATTCCGCTACAAGGACGAGGATGAGGTCCATCCGCAGGCATTTATGGAATACCCGCGCGGTTTTTTAAAAAGCGACTTGATCCACTACACCTACCGGGATTTTTCGGATGTGATCGGAAAGCTCGACCGGCAGACGGATCTGGAAGCGCGCAAATGGTTCCGAGAGGGTCGAAAGATCGGCCTGGGGCTGACCTTATACAAGGCGATTGATCGGTTTTGGCGGTCGTACTTTAAAAAGCAGGGCCGCAAGGACGGCGTGATCGGCCTGTTCCTTGCGGTGAATTCGGGGATGTACCAGTTTTTGACTTACCTCAAGGTGCGCGAGATGCGGCTGGGCGCGGCCGAGGTTCCGAAATGACCCAAAATCCGTCTCCCGCTCAAAAAGCCCCGGATGCAAGGCGCGACGAGCGACGCGTGCTAGTGCACGCGAGTGACGGAGCAACGCAGCAGGCGGGGGTTTTTCAGCGGGAGACTATTAGCGCCGTTTTGATGACGCGCAACTGCGAGGACCTGATCGAAGGCACACTCAAAAGCGTCAAGGGTTGGGTGGACGAGATCGTGGTGATCGACGGCTGCAGCACCGACCGGACGGTCGAGATCTGCGAGCGGTACGGCGCGCGGGTGATCCAAAATCGCTGGGATGGCTTTAGATTTTCGACCGAGCGCAATCTGGGGATTCAGCACGCGACGAAGGATTGGTGCTTTCATGTCGATCCGGACGAGCGGGCGACACCCGAGTTTCGCGACGCGGTTCTAAAAATGCTTTCGAAAAACCCGCCCGTAAAGTACAACGCGTTCGAATTCCGCAAACGAAATTTTTTTATGGGTCACGCGATGCGTTATGGCGGCTGGTACCATTACAGTCTGCACTTATTTCGGCGCGACAAAGCGCGGTACGAGGGGATCATTCACGAAAAACTGATCGTGGACGGCGGCAAAAGCGCTATCGGGAAGCTCGAGGCGCCGATCGACCATCATCCTTATCCGTCCATCCGTCCCTTTGTCAGCCGGCATAACGGCTACTCGTCACGTGAAGCGGCGATGCTGGATGAAGAGCGACCGGGACTCACCGAAAAAGACATCGACTATAACCTTCGCAAAATGCCGCTCAAGCGGTTTTTTAAGTTTTATGTCAAAAAAGCGGGTTTTTTGGACGGGTCGACCGGGCTGATTTTTTCCGTTCTGTACGCGTGGGTGCATTTTTTAAATTGGGCCAAATATTGGGAACTCAAATACGCGCCTTATGCAAAAAATACTGATCGTTAAGCTGGGCGCGATGGGTGATGTGCTGCGGACGACGCCGCTGCTCGTGGCGTTGCGCCGCGCGCACCCGGGTTGCCGTGTCACCTGGATCGTTGATCGCAGCTGCTCGGGCGTGCTGCAGGGCAATCGCTGGATACACGAGCTTTGGATCCGGGAGGATAACGGCGCCGAGCGCGCCGCGGCCGGAGAATATGATCTGGCTATTTGTTTGGACAAGGAGCCTGAGGCGCTGGATTGTATCGCCGCCGCCAACGCGAAGGTGAAGCGCGGATTCGGTTGGAACTCCGCGCGTGACGGGGTGGTGGCTCTTAACTCCGCGAGCGATTACGCGGTGCGGCTCGGGATAGACGATGATCTCAAGTTCCGGACCAACCGAAAAACCTATCAGCAAATCTCCTACGAGCAAGTCGAGCTTCCGTACGCCTTCGATGAATACATGCTCGAGCGGCAGGAATCGGACGAAACGTATGCCGAACGCGTCCTGAAAAATCTTGGCGTCGGACCTGACGACTACGGCCGCGTGGTCGGCATCAACACCGGAAGCGGCGAACGCTTTGCGGGTAAAAAATTACCCGAAGCGCATCTGGTGGATTTGGCGCGGCGTTTGGCCGTCTCGACGGGTAAGACGGTTCTATTTTTGGGAGGACCGGAAGAGCATGAGCGCAACGCCGCATTGGAGCGCGCGGCCGATGGATTCGGACGAAACGCCGGTACGAACCACACCATTCGTCAATTTGCGTCGATCGTTTCGCGGCTGGGACTAGTCATCACCGGCGACACCATCGCGATGCACATCGCGATTGCCGTGCGTACACCGGCACTCGTGTACTTCGGCTCAACCTGCTCGGCCGAAATTGAACTTTATGGGCGCGGTGCCAAACTGGTATCGGGGCTCGAATGCGCACCGTGCTACAAGCGCGTCTGCCCGGTCCTGCCCGGCCAGGACCCCTGCATGAGCGGCATGATGCCGGAGGATCTGGAGCGGGAGGCGCTGTTGGTGCTTCAACGGTTTTCTCAAGCGGCGGAAAGCCGTTCGAGGCAATGACGGTTTTTTTGGACCGGGACGGGCTTTTAAATCAGGATCCGGGTAAGGCGTATTATGTTCGGTCGCTTCGGCAATTCCGATGGATCCCCGGCGTGTTCGGAGCGCTGCGTAAGTTGACGGAGAGCGGCGCGCGGCTGGTGGTGGTGTCGAATCAGGCCGGCGTGGGCAAGGGGCTTGTAAAACCGGAAGCGCTCGACGCGATCACAAAAAAGATTTTTTTGGATTTGGCGGCAGCGGGCGTCAAATTGGACGGGATTTTTTATTGCACCCATACGCCCGAAGATGCCTGCGGTTGCCGCAAGCCAAAAGCTGGCCTTTTCAGAGCGGCGCAAAAACAGCTGAAGTTGTCCAAGACCGATCGATTCATGGTCGGTGACACCGAGCGCGACTTGGCCGCGGGCCGCGCCGCCGGTTGCCGCACGGTGCTCGTGCTGTCCGGCAAAACGCGCACTGCCGCCGAAGTCAAAAAATTTGATGAAAAACCGGATCACACCGCCCGCAACCTCCGAGAGGCAGCCCAATGGATCTTAAGCCAAAAAAAATCCTGATCGTTCACGCGTCCGCCGGGCACGGTCACTTTAAGGCCGCGCAGGCGATCGCGGCTGCCATCAAGGCCGAAGACACGACGGCCGAAGTACGGCTCGAAGACGGTCTTGATTTTTTTCCTCCCGCGGTGAAGAAGCAGTATGTCGGCGGTTATTTGTGGATGATCACGAAGGCGCCGGCGCTGTGGGGGATCTCGTACTTTTTTTCGGATAATCGTTACCTTTATCCGGTGACGCGGGTGATGCGGCGCTTGTTTAACGGAATGAACGGCAAGCGGCTGGAGCGGCTCATGATCGATGGGCAGTGGGACGCGATCGTGTCGACCCACTTCATGGCGCCCGAAGTTAGCGCGCATCTGAAAAAAACCGGTCAGATCACATCCAAGCTCGTGACGGTGGTGACGGACTTTTTGGTCCATCGCTTTTGGTTGGTGCCCGGAACGGATGTTTATTGCGGCATGACGGACGAAACCCGCGCGGCGCTGGAGAGTGAGGGGGTTGAGCCCTCTCGGATTCGCATCAAGGGAATTCCGGTCGGCGCGGCGTTCAGTTCTCGCCAGGAACCTGCCGACGCCCGCCAAAAGCTCGGGCTTAAGGTCGACCGCTTCACCGTGCTTTTTACCTCCGGCGGCATGGGTGCGTCGTCGATCGAAAGCATGGTGGCGGAATTTTGTCGGCAGTCACCCGACGCACAGGCAGTCGTCGTGTGCGGCAACAACACAGCGCTTAAAGCCGCGCTTGAGACGCGCAAGGCCGAGCTGCCCAACCTCTTTGTACAGGGTTTTGTGAACAACATGCAGGATTTTATGGACGCGGCGGATCTGGTGGTCGGCAAAGCGGGTGGATCGACGGTTTCGGAAACGCTGGCCAAGGGTGTTCCGATGATGATACTCGAGCCGGTGCCGGGGCAAGAAACATTTAATCGCGACATCCTGGTCAAGCGCGGCGCCTCACTCGACGCCAAGTGTTTGGCGGATGTGCCGACGATGATCGCGGCGTTTAGAGCGGATGAGCCGCGGCGTCAGGCGGTTTTAAGAGAGATCGCCAAGGTCGGTCGCCCCAACGCGGCGGTTGATGTCGCGCGGGAGATTCTGTCATGACCGCTCCGGCCCGTAAGCGCAAACTACTCAAGCAGATCGCAACGACCGAAAAATCTTTTGGCGTGGACGCGTGGCCGAGAACGAAGTGGTCGGAGCTGGAGCGGGGTCTGGACGCGCCGGTCAAACCGGATAACCGCAGCTGGGACGAACTCGAAAAGCAGGCCAAGGCGTGCACGCAGTGTCGGCTGGCCAAAACCCGCACCGAGGTGGTGTTTGGAAGCGGAAGCCGCACGGCGCAGTTGATGTTTGTCGGTGAGGCGCCCGGCGCGGATGAAGACGAGCAGGGCCTGCCATTTGTCGGCCGCGCCGGACAACTTTTGACAAAAATTATCGAAGCGATGGGGATCAAGCGCGAGGATGTTTACATCGCCAATTGTCTCAAGTGCCGGCCGCCGGAGAATCGGCCGCCTCAGCCCGATGAGATCAATGCGTGCAATTCTTTTTTGCTGCGGCAGGTGGCGCTGATCAAGCCCAAGGTGATCTGCGCATTGGGCAAGCACGCGGCACAGACCCTATTGAGAACCGAAACGCCGATCGGCGAGCTGCGTGGAAACTTTTTTGATTATCACGGTGTAAAACTGATGCCGACGTATCATCCGGCCTATCTACTCCGCAATCCGGCGGAAAAAGCGACCGTCTGGAAAGACTGCCAACTCATCATGAAAGAGCTCGGGTTGCCTTTGCCAAAAAAATAACTCTTTGGCTTGCTTGGGTTCGGCGGAG
>JAGVCY010000034.1 GCA_020058965.1 Candidatus Omnitrophota bacterium
CGGTCAGGTAGGTGTTGAGCTGGTACAGAACGACCAGTGCGGCGCGACGGCCGGCGGGTCCTCCGTCAAACGCTTCAAAAGCCGAACGCAAATGAGCCGTAAGTTCCCTGGCGACGCCGGCCGGCAGAGAAGTGCCGCCGGCTCCAGTCTCCATCCGCCGAATGTCTTCAGGGGTCAGGCCTTGATGCTGGGTCAGTTTTTCGTTCAACTGCTCCATTACCTCCTTGATCTTGGCGTTGTCGGTGTCGCTGGCGTGCTGGACTTCGTGGGCAAAGAACACGCCGTGAATGATGTCGTTGGTCACTTCTTGGACCGAAATGTCCTCTCGGACTCCCATCGCCCGTACGAGCCGTGACACGGCGCCGTCCTCGGTGCTGCGCGCGCCCCGAATCTCGGGGATCATCGTATTTTCGGCGTATTGGCCGAGGGCACTGTGATTCATGATGATGAGGTTCTGATTTTCTTCGACTTCGTTTCCGTCCTTGTCTTTGTACTTGACCTTGAATTTGCCGGCATGCGGCGCCTGCTCGTACAGGTTGGGGCTGTAACTCTCGATGAAGTCGATCTGGCGCGTCTCGATGACTTTGAAGTTCTGAAGCGTCTCTTCGGAGCCGGGAACGACAGCAGCGCCTGGTGGTCCACCCTTGAGCGTGATGCCGTCATCCTTGTTGTAAATCCGCTGACGAAAAACCTGCATGATGTTGATGCCATAAAACTGCGACTTGGACTTGTCGCGGTGCTCATACGCCCGCATCGCGAACCGCAGGGACGGCGCCTCAGCAGAATTCGGCTGCGCGCCGCGGATATCCGTTTCGTAGGTCTTGTTGAGCGCATTGACGATTGTTTGGACTACCGTGAAGTTTGTTTTGTTCTCCCAAAAATACTGTAGAACTTGCGGGAGAGTCATATCTTTTTGCCCCTCAATACTGATCTTCGTACCGGTAAGGCTAAGGGGCTTTTGCTGATCCTCAATCTGTTTGATCAAAGCACCTGACTGTTGGATGGCCTGTTGAATGCTCTTTCCTGTCTGAAGTGCCTGCACGGCGATCGGCGAGAACAAACCCTTGTACGCTTTGAGGTCTTTGAGGGCTTTTTGAATATTTTTGTGATTGCTTTTCCGTATGCCTTCTGCCAGCAGTAGAAGCGTTCGCCTGAGCTCCTTCTCGGAACCGGCGGCGCGGGCGGCATCGTCAATTTGGTTGGCAGAGGCAATCGTCATCTCGGCAAGGCGGTTGAAGCTTCCGAACGCGCCGCCCATATTCGTCATTGCCGCGGAAGCGTCCTGACCCGGGTTCATGCGACCGGCGTTTGCCATGCCGCGGACGGTGATCCGTAGGTCGAGATTCTGAAACTCCGACTGACCGTCATTCGAGAGAATCGCGTAGGACCGGCTTGCCTCCTTGCGGAATGATGCGCGGGCGCGAAGACCCAAACCGCCGGACAGCACCGAAGCGGCCAGTCTCTCTGATTTTTTACGCAACTTGTCGTCGGCGTCTGACGCGGGCGAGGAGGAATACAGCACCGCGGCGAGACGCTCCACCCGGGCTTTTTTGAGCGATAACCCGCGATTTGTTTCGTCTTCCGTTAATTCGCCGCTGAAGACATTGGCGCGGCCCGCGGCGGTGAGGGCGTGGATGCGGTCAACTGATTTTTCGGCGGATGCCTGATTTGCTAGACGCGTGCGAAGTTCGAGCAGGCGGCCGCGGCGAAGGTCAATCCGATTCCGGTCGCCGGAAATGATCGCGACGGCGAACAGGATGTCATCCACTTGCGGGCGACGATGATCCATCGCGACCGCTTCGGCGATCTCGAGAACGGTTCTGACCGCCGCGCGGGAGGCGTTTCCGCGCGATCTCCAAAAAGCGATCGGGTTAAGAACCCCGAGCATGGCTTTGCGAATCTTGGCTGGGTCGCGGGTTAAAAGGGCTTTTTGAACCGTGGGAGCCCGGAAGACATCGAAGAACGACGCGTCGACGGCAATGGTTCGGAAGTTCACCGGCAGACCGGCGAAGCCGCGCTCGGCGGAGAGGGCTTCGTTGAGGGCCGCGCGGTCGGAGGCAAAGCTGATGCCGTCGGTACGGGCCATCTTACGGAACACCCTTTCGCGGTACTCACCCAAAGTCGTCTCGTCCACGATCGAACCCATATCGGAAGCGCGGCTCTTGTAGTCCTTGGCGGTCGCTGTTTTGGATCCGTCAACCACATCCTTTTTAAGAACGGCCTTCGCTAGATCAGGGTCCTTCTTCAAGCCAGCATTTATAATATTTACAGCGGTGTCGGCTGATGCCTTCGCTTCGCCAAGAAGCGTCTTTAATGCCAGCTCCCATTCTGAACCACCTAACTTTGCCAATTCTGCTTGGATTAAATCGGGATCCCCTGTCGCGGCGAGGGCCGCGGCGCGCATGATCAGGTGACGGGCGGCGAGGTCCGGGGCGGACGACAGGAGGCGGCCGATACGGTGGGCGATGCCGCCAAATCCGGCGGCTGCGAATTCGCTCTGATAATTCATCGCCGCTGTCAAAAGTGTTTTGATTTTTCCCATGGCTTCAGGCGAGTCGCTCAATCCAGTGATCTTGGTTTCTGTCAGAGATTTATTTTCCAGGTCTTGGAGCAGGCCTTGGACCTGAGAGATTTGGTCGTTTGTGAGATTCTCAGACTTAAACAGCGCTTCTATCTGTTCCGCGATACGGCGGGTGATGTTCAGGCGCATGCCGGTGCCGTTGTTGGCTTCATCGGCCAGGTTGTTAAACGCCATTGCAGAAATAGTCGCCGCGACGGGGATCGATAGTCCGAGCTTTTCCCGCAGGATATGATGAAGCGCCAGATCGCGTTCCTTGTCTTCGGACGGCAGGGTCACCCAGGCGCGAAGCTCGCGGTCGTCCAAAAGGGTTCCTTCAATGCCCATCAGTCCTTGGATGCGGCCGAATTCGCGCAGAGCGTTCAGGGCTGAATGGGCATTATCGCCGATTTGCAGAATTCCTCGAGCGAGGAGGCGGTCGACCGCTTCTGCCGCGTCACCGGATTCGACGCCCAGCGTTCGGAAGGCATCGTCCGAACTTTCTCCCTGGCTTGGGTTGTTGAGATAGAACAGGAGACCGGCACAGAACCGTCCTTCGGCGGTTAAGCGCAGGCTAGAGCCATCTGTCGAAGGGGTCGAGAAGCGCCGGTTGCTGAGTAAATGTTCGGCGGCGGTGCGCTGTGCCGCGGAGCCGCGGCTGGTTGCTTGATCCACGGCTTCCCTGACCGTCTCCGCGCGGGTCTCGATCGGGTTGCGGTGGGCGCCGGAGGCC
>JAGVCY010000244.1 GCA_020058965.1 Candidatus Omnitrophota bacterium
CCTCCAGAGCGCCGGTCTGTCGCGTATGCCACATCGTTTTGGATTCCTGGATAGCGGGCACAAGCTCCTGAGATTCTGCACCCGAAATATCAAAGATGCGGGTGGTGTGGAGCAAGCTTTTCTCACCCTCTCGCGCGTCGGCCCGTTCGACGGCCAAATACTTCGCGTCCGCGTCCAAAGACACAGACCCCCCTTGCTCCAGAAGAATTCTTGCTGCCGATTCAGACCGCCAAATCCCCTTGAAGACCAGATCTTTAATTTTTTCCAACCAAGAATGCCGACGCGCGAGCTCGTTAAGATCCCACGCTTCGACCCGCGTACCATTGTTCAGTTGGCGTCCAAAAAACTCCCGTAGTTGTAATACCGCGACCAGTTTGCGCCCTCCGTCGGCGAAGTACGCTTGCGCAGAATCCCAGACGGAGGTGCGGTAAAGGAGCGCCGGTTTTTTTCCGTTCCCAAGGTCATAAACGCTCAGCCCTTGTTGATCCGTCGCAGTCGGCCCTTCGCCCGTTATCGCGCAAAAACGGTCATCGCCTGAAATCTCAGCTCGCATGTGCGCCCGTTGCTGGCTCAAAACCGGCTTGCTTGAATCCGTCCAAAGATCATAGACATCCGCATCGCGGTCGTTCGTCGCGATCAAATACCTTCCTCTGGGCGAAAATTTGAAGGTGTGGCGCGAGTCGTAACTGCCTGTCGGAATGAATTCCTCCCCGCGGATCTCAAAGAGGTCTGTTTGGAACAGCTCGGCAGGCGCGCCCCCGACGGCCGGGCGATAAGTCACAGTCATCCACCGCCCATCTGGAGAAATTTGCAGGTACTGCTCGGCGTTCCGCTCCCGCTCAATGATCGAAAGCGATAATTCCCGTCCGGTCTTAGCATCGACGAGCCGCGCGTCCGACTTCATATGCGCTTTTCCGTCATAAACCCCCTGCAGGATCAAGAAGCGACTGTCCGGAGAAAATTCGATCTTCCCCGCGGCATATATTTCCTTGCTCTCCGCGCTCTCCGTCACGCCGGGCAGATCGAATAGCCTAATTCGGTCCGTCCGCGCGTCCTTGACTACGACCCTCCGGCCGTCCGGAGAAAAATGCGCCTTGGAATTTATATTGATTCTCATAATCCGCCGCCCATTGGTGAGGTCGACCAGATCTTCTTTCTTCTCTCCGGGGCTCGTCGTAGAACTGCCAGGCATTAGTTCAATCAGTCCCGGCTTGTCCCTACTGGTCACCCACTGATATCTCCCATCCCGCGATAACGACCCTTCATTTCCATCAAATACAGCTTCTTCGCCGTCCCCCAGTCTGACAGCCGTCACCGCCCCCCGATCCACCTCGTCCCACGACACCTCTCCCTCTCGCGCCACCCCCGCCTCCGCCATCCTCGCCCCGGATTCCACTGCAATTTTTGGCGCTGCGTACAAGTCCATCAGAACCTTAAGTTCCGTTTCCGCGGATATCCCGAGGTCGGATTTATTGGTGCCCGCGATCCGAATCCCAAACATTTTGATAAATTCGGTCAGTCCGTCCAGAAGTGATTGTCCGGATTCTCTGCGCGCTTCCACATCATGAACGGCATTAAAGTCCTTATGAAAACCTGCCAGCATGTCCGCCGGATCCGCCGCGTGGAGGGAGATCATGTCGAACAAGAAAACCGCATGCCCCAGCATTTTCGCGCGGCCAGCCGGCCCCGTCTCAGCAGGCGTATGATCCGCGATCTGATCCAGAACGATCTGGGCGACTTCAAGCGTTCTCGATTTTTGATTCTCGTCAGCCGCGGACACCGCCTGATAGAGCATCAGGAACACCTCAAGCTCCGCCTCCGCCATCCATTTGGGATGTTTTTTAAAAAATTCGGTATCGGCCATTTCTTGGACGAGACGATCCGGATCGATCTGAAGAATGCTCTTTAGAGCATTCGCCGGTCCCGCCCCCTGTTTAAAAATGATGCGCGTACTCTCGTGATTAATTTCGGTCGAAAGCGTGTTCCATGTCGCCAAGCCGACCTTTGATCTTCCGTCCGCTCCTTTTCGGATTACAAGGTTAAGATTTTTTCCCTTGGGAAGATTCACCACCCGAAGCACGGAAGACTTTGCAAGCCAGGCAAAGCTCTCGATGCGCTCGTTAGCGGTCTCAAATAAAGTCGGTGCTGATTGTTGAGTCAAGTCCACAACTCGCAGACTGAAGCGATTGGGAATACTTTTACGGGCATTTTTGTATCCCTTTGCGTAAGCCATGCAGCTGCCGTCGGCCGTCACCCTTGCGCGCAATGGATCCAATCCGTCGGTATTAAAATGGCCTTCGTCCAGCCAATAGGGCCGCTTTGGCAGCCACCGTCTTACAAAGCTCATCGGGCCTCGGTGCAGCAGTGCCCCCAAATGATAAGCAGATAGTTTCCCTTGATAAGCGGTGACCAGCGTCTCGTCTCCATTCGCAAACCCGACAAAGTCATGACCTTTTAGATCGATAATTTTTTTAAAGCCGCCGGTCCGCCGCATCTGATAGACCCGTAAATGGTCTTTGCCCCATAACCCGCCTTTGCCTTTAACAGCCACAAGCGCTCCCTGCGACCCAAACCAGATGGACTCAACGCCCTTCCGCCTAAAGACCGGGGATTGATAGTCGTCGCTCGAGTAGATTTCCGCATCATGACTCTTGGTGTGGTTAAGCAGCATGGACAAAAATCGGCCATCCGACGACCAGGTTGGTCCAATCTTGGTGCTGATGAATCGCTTTTTTAGTTCCGCTACACCGTCAGCCCTGAATTCATAAACGCTGCATTCTTCGAACGCACTGCTCGAATTTTTGACATAAAATTGCCGGCTGTCCGGAGAAAAGTTAAAGCTATTGTTCTCTCCTTTCAACATCCAGGCAACGATATCATTCGGGCCTTCCAAAAAGTGGATCCATCGTTTGTTGCGAAGATCATAAATATATAAAAAACCGGGACCGGCGATACCCAGCAAACTTCCGTCAGCTGAAAATTTTACAACCTGTCCATGTATCGGAAGGTCAGTCGTATCTCCGGTCAATAAATTAAATATTTTTCCCGATCCTAAGCCGGCAACCGAATGATACTTCACCGCCACCCGGCTGTCGGGAGAAAACAGCACGCTTCCCCGTCGCGGACCCATATCGAAGAGCACCGGCGGCCGCTCACCCTCTCGATCCACGATGGAAAAGGTCGTGGAGATTTTAGAACTTTTTTCGAGGACAAATCTACCGTCCGGAGAAGCCGGTCTGAGTGCCCCTTTTTCTTCGTCGTACTGACCGAGACCATGGTCCGTGGCCACCCGGCCCGCCAGATCACTCCAACCGTTCAGATCCAATCTTCCTCGACCGGCCATCCTCGCCCCCAGGTTCGCGGGCGGCGGGGTTGTTTGCGGGTCTTGATCACCGGGCTCCCATTTAGCGGTCGGTTGGGTCACAGTCTTGTGCCCTTGATATCTTTTTATCAGGGAAGTTAATAGGGCTGTGGATGATGAGCCGTCCTCAGAACTGGTCGACCCCGCCGCCGCAGTCCAGAATGTTTTGATAAAACCGGTCAGGCCTTCCAACAGCGGTTGCCCGGAAAGCTTCCGCGCCTCCTGGCTATAGACGGCTCTGAATTCCTTATGAAATCCTGCCAGCATGTCCGCCGGATTGGCCGCGTGGCGGGAGATCGTCTCAAATACGAATCTCGCGTGCGCCAGCATGATGGCTCTTCCGGCCGCTCCCGTCTCGGCGGGTGTGTAGTCCGCGATCTGATCTAAGACTATTTGAGCGGTCTCAAGCGTCGCGGCTTTTTGCTTCTCATCGGCCGCGGCCACCGCCTGCTGGAGCATGAGGAACACCTCCAGCGTTGCTTCTCCGTACCAATCAGGGTGTTTTTGGAAGAATGGGAGGGAGCGCATAGAATCGATTAAGGCATCGGGATTAACCAAGAATACGCCCACACGATCCTGTGCTACAGAACGGCCGGACCCTTCCCCTCTCTTGATAATGATCCTTGCGCCGTCTCCGTCAAACGCGGCAGTCGAATCAACCTCCAAATTCATGGAGACCTTCGCCTTCCCGCTGTCGTCGCGACGGATCAGAAGGTTTGTCGCTGCCCCTTCGCCGTCCTCCATCTGCAACACCGGGGCTTTTTCTTTCCATTTAATTGCATCTATTTTTCTCTTCACGATGGCGATCGGCTGGGTGGAATCAAGCCGAGCGAGATCGACGATTCGGATCTCGTCGGCAGAGCGATTATCCGATTCAAGAGCGCTGTAGGCGAGGTGTTCTCCGTCGGCGGATATCTTCGCCGTAAGCGGATCGTTAAGTCCGGAGTCAAACAGACCGCGGCCACGCCATAACGGCTTTGGATTAAAATACCCAACCGGTATCCAGCGAGCCATTCGGCCCCAAATCCCCTTGTCCGGCGCTGGCAATGGATGGGCATAAATGGTTCCTGACGCTTCATAGGTGACAAGCGTCTTGTCACCGTTTCCAAATCCGATAAGCTCGCGATCTTTTAGATGAAGGCTCTCTTTGACGCTACGGTCTGGGCGCAATTCATAGACCCGCACCGATCGAGTGCTGCCCATTAAACGACCGACAAAAAGTCCGATCGAAAAAAGCATCTTTTTGGTGTTTACTGCTACTATCGGTTCCTTCGATCCGAATCTAAATCTCCCGACATTTTTTTTGACCAAAACTGGGCGTCTCAGATTGTTGGCGGCATAGATCTCGAGGGTGCCGTCGCCATCATCAAGAGCGCTTTTTTTTGCCAAAAACTCACCGTCCGCGGACCACTCACATACGATCTTTGACCCCCCAAACCGCCGACTCAGCGTTGCCCGCCCATCGCTCCTAATCCTATAAACACTGATAGTATCGGACTCAGCACTTATTGAAGTTTGAACAAAAACATATCTGCCGTTCGGCGAGATCTTGAATTGGTCATTAGGGCAATAAAGGGTTTCTGTCGATGCGCCCTTCTCCACAAATTTAAACCACCGATTGTTTCGAATATCATAAATTCCAAAATTTCCATTCCCGGCGAGCGCCACCAAAGCTCCGTCCGCCGAATATTGAATTTTTCTCCCTTGTAAAAATCGGCTGTCTGTATTGCCGCTCAAGAGATCGATCAATAAAACCGAACGCTCGCCGCCCTTTTCCTGCACCACGGCCGTCTTGCTATCCGGCGAAAAAGTAACCTTGCCTTTGACTAAAGCATCTAAAGAGATGGGTCTAGCGGGCAGCTCCCCGCTCAAATCCACGATCGACCCCCCAAATTCCCTTCTATCCGCGTTATACGCGACCACAAATCGCCCGTCCGGCGAAGCCGCCCCGGCGCGCCGATCCAGATCCTCATATTTGGCCGGATCAAGACTCTGCGCAACCTTTCCTTCCAATCCTTCCCATTCCACCAAGCTCAACTTCCGTTCCTTCCCACCCGCCGGTGCCGCCATCCGTGCTCCGGCGCTTACTTGGATCAGGGCGCTCTCAAGGTCTTCCTGAGCTCTTTGGGCCATTATTTTTCCATCAGGCCCCAAGCGCTCGATGCTACTGATGACATAGTCGGGCAACGCTTCCATTGCCAAATCGAACTTTTGAGCCGGCGACGCTCTCCTAAAATTTAAATAAGTTATAAGCGTCTTATGAACGCCTTCCAGCATATCCAGGGGCTTAAGCCCTGCCCGAGCAACTTCCGGCCGCGTCGTTTCTTCGACCATCCATTCGAGGATTTCGATCATTTGTATTCTTTTCTTCCGCGCGGACGCTCCTGCGGTCTTTGGAGTCAGGTCCATCGCCAATAGCAATACTCTTTCCATCAGATTAAAAGCTTCTTGTTTGTTGCGCTCGCTCTCTACGCCCCGCAAAACGGCCCGCATCATCCCGTAGACCTTAAAAGCCGACCCGCCGAGCCATTCGGGATGTTCTTGATAGACCCGCATCCGCGACATCAGATCCACGATGCTCTTCGTGCTGATCCGCTCTTCTCGGGTTGACCCGGTCGGGCCGTCGGATATCCGCATAAAGTTTCCGTCTTTCGTAAAATGACAAGATTCCTCCCACGACATGATCGGATCGATCTGAATGGGCGTTCCGTTTTGATCAAACCGGTAATGCCGCTCATTAGCGGGTCCGCCCACCAAATGGATAGTGATCACTGATCCGTCCTGATTCCATTCAAATTTAGCAACATGGGAAAGCCGCAGAACGACAGAGGCGCGATAACGGCCCAGGTTCCATAAAATAAAATTTTTTGCGCCTTTATTTATGAGCGCCTGGATGGGCATCATGGAAACGATCTGACGCCCGCTAGGCGATACCTTCATCTCCTCTGAAATTCTCTTCTCATCAAAATCTTTCGAAAAGATAACCCTGTCGGGGTTTGTACGACTCAAGACATGGACATATCTAGACCCCTTCAGCAGGGCGATGGCATCTCCTCCGTTCATCCATCTCAATAATTTACCCGAACTGCTCAAGGCCGGTTTTTTCAATATGCCCGCATCGGTCAATTTGAGGATACGGATACGCTCGTTGTGGGTTTGGATCGCGACTTCTTTCCGCGTTGGTGAAAAGATGTATTTATGCACATAGGCCAGCTTATAAATTGGATGAGTCGGCGAGGTTGATCGGTATATTTTTAATGTTCCAGAGCGCGTCTCCGTCATTCCGAAATATTTTCCATCGCTCGACCACTGAAAATGGTCGAAGCCCATAAAATATGTCACGAGATTTGCTTGGCTTCCATCCAGCGAATACAGATAGATTGCGCTCACATCGCCTAAGACTCTTCTTGTGATCGAAAGCATTTTTCCATCAGGAGAGATCTGATGCTTGAGAGCGCGATCTAAAACAACCGTCTTATCGTGCCCCTGTCTATTATCTTTAAACACAACCTCCGCTTTACCCGCCAGGTCATAAAGTTGAAAGTTATCGGATGCGCTGATCGCGGACGCGTACCGGCTGTCAGGCGAAAAAACCAGCTCGTCACGCGGGATCCTTTTTTTGCCCATAGTTTTGATCAACTTCTTTTGTAGCAGATCCACGATACGGACCGGATCATCTTGATTCCCAGTCCTATTCGTCACCTCCGTGATTGCGGCATATTTACCGTCTGGTGATATTTCCAATGGAAGGATGCTTGAATCCGCCACGCTAACCGGGATTCGCCTATCCGGTCTTTCAAGGTCTACCAAATAAAAAAATTCTCTCCAAGCTTTGGCTATGACATACCTACCGTCCTCCGAGGCGTGTCCCTTTTCCAAACTGAGGGTCAAATCGCGTGCTTTATCATGATCCAATTTTTGAGCATAAAATTCCCGCACCTCTTCCCGATCGAACCTCTCCCACTCCTCGAATGTCAGAGCCGCCCGCGCCTCCGGTTTTTTCGGCTCGCGGCGAGTCACCGACCGAGTTGGCTGTGCCGACTTCCCGGCCATCCTCGCTCCGGCGCCGGGATGGGCTTCGACGAGCGCTCGCGCCGCTTTGGACAGATCTGATGAATCGCCCGGATAGCGGGCGGCAAAACGGGCGGCGGCCGGATGGATCGGTTGGCCGGCGGCGCCCCGTCGAACTTCGCCCACGCCGACCTGTCTGAGAAGGGATGGCTTGGCGCCAAGCCCGGCGCCGGATCCGTGCGGGATTGGCGCGAGAAGATTTTTTTCATAAACGGCCGGATCGGTCTCATAAGTCACCTTCGGTGCGATCACCGCGTAGGACAGGTCCTTCGCCCGAAGCATCCGCATCATGCGGTCGGTGTGATAGCCTCCCGCGATCACGAACACCGCGCGGCTCGGGTTTTTTTGGATCTCCTGCCAGATCCGGCCCACGAACTGTCGGTCGCGTTTGCGCGCGAGTTCGTAAAACTTCCGTAGATGCCATTCGGCCGCTCGCAAACTCCGGGCCCTCGGCAACAACCGTTCAGTGAGTCCGATTTTTAAAAGCTCCGCGTTCAAAAACGCCTGCCACGAATCGATCGGCGCCAACACCCGCGCACGATCGAGAGCCCCAAATTCCTCGGAAGAAAGCTGAATCCGACTTCCGCCCTTGAGAAGTCCGAGATAACGGTCCACCGCGTGCAGGGTCTTGAGTTCCGCGCGACCCTTCAAATATTTTTCGGTCAACGCTTCTTGGGCCGAAAGCATTTGGGCCTGCACTTCGCGCCAGCCGACCTGTGACAAGCTTTTGAGTTGCAAACGATAAAGATTGAGCGAGGGGTAATGTTTTTTTTCAGATGCCGGAACGGCGGCCATAAGCGTCTCGATAAACCCGAGTTGCTCGGTGGGATCCTCGGCCTTCGCGGAGCGCTGAGCCAAGTCCCGAAGTCTCGCTCCGTCGGTTCCTGCGCGGCCTATCAAAACTTCCATCTCGCGATTCATCGCATCGAACGAAAACGCGGACTCCCGTCCCAAAAGCCTCACGACGCTCTCGAGCTCCGCGTACTGCGTCTCGCCAGCCATCGTCGGGTCCGCATGAAGTGCTTTGAGAAGGACCTCGATTTTTTTGATCTCGTTCGCATCTTTAAGCTGGCGTTCAAGCTCGAGAAGCTCTTTGGGGTATGAGCGGCTCTTCAGCGCTTCAACCGCTTGTGTGGCGCGGGTGATCTCGACCCCGGCTTTCTCGCGCACCCGAGCCAGCCGCGCGTATTCCGCGAGACTTGCGTCATAGAGCCGTGCGTCCTCGATTCCAATAAGCTCTAAGGGCTCGGCGCTTGTGAGGTTTTGGAATTCTTCACCCGAGATCACACCGTCCGCCAGGAAGCGCTTGGCTGCGCGGTCCCACGAAATTTCCGGATGAGCCGCCTTGATGCCGTCGAGCGAAACAATACCCGAACTCCCCTCAACCAGCGCCGTGCGGATCCCGTATGCCTTTGAAAGCCGCTCGAGCGTCTCTGCCAGATTTTTTTGAGCGTCGGGATTGGCGTGAGCGTCCTGAAGGTGGATCACGAGGCCCCGGTCATTGGAGCCGGTGTAAACTTCCTGAAGTTTTTCGGTGCGGAGCGCTTGTCCCAAAAGCTCCGGCGACCTCACCAGCTCGGGGAGCCGTGCGGACGCCAATTGAATTTTTTTCACATGCGTCGGCCGCGGCTCGTCCGCCCAGGCAGACTGCGTCAGCGATTGAAGCAAAAAAATTGCCGCTATAATTCCAGAAATGACTTTTTTAGCCATGCATTGTCTTTATACTTATAAGTCTTAATAAGCCGTATAAATAGTATTCACACAGACACCCCCAGATAAGGCGAAGTATGCCTCTCAGAAAGGCGTTTTTCAAGGAATCGCCGATTAAATAATTAATCGACAATATTCTTAGATTGTTGGTGATTTACTGGCGAAGTTCGATCGAAAATGCCTGGCGGAGGCCTTCGACGGCGGAGGCATGGAGCCCCTGGATCTCATCATCCGTGAAGGTGCCGTCGGGCTTCTGATATTGGAGCGAAAACGCAAGACTGCGTTTGTCCTTGGGAATGTTTTTTCCTTCATACAGGTCAAAAAGCTGAACGCGCGTCAGCCGCTCGCCGGCGGCGGTCCGAAGAGCGCTTTCGATCTGACCGATCGAAATGTCGCGGTTGATGAGAAAAGCGATGTCCCGCCGCGCGGACGGGAATTTGGGAAGTTCGGCAAATTTACGCGCGACACGCGGCATCTTCAAAAGGTCGTCCAGAAGGATCTCCGCCGCGAACACCGGCTGCAAAATGTCCCAGCCCTTTAGCGCTTCGTCCGACACGCGGCCCACATGCGTCATCCTGAACCCCATGGGCCCTTCAAGCACCAGCGTCTGGTTAAAAGTCCCCGGCCACACCTCCGCTTCCTTCCACTCCGGCATCTTCCGACCCGCCGCCTTAAAAATATTTTCCACCAATCCTTTTAAATAAAAAAATCCCGCATCCTGGCGCGCCGCCCAATTCCTCATCCATTCCCCCGTCACCGCCAGCGCCAACACCTCTTCCTCGTGTCCTTGATAAAATCTCCGCGACACTTCAAAAAAAGCGAGGTCCTTTTCTTTGCGATTTAGATTGTGGCGTATCGCTCCCAAAAGTCCGACAAGCGCGGTCGGCCGCAGCACTTCCTGCTCCTGGCTCAAAGGATTTTTGATCCGAAGAATCGCCTTATCCTTCGGAAACGCCATCCGCTCCAGATCCTCCGCCGACACCATGCTAAAAGTAACTGTTTCCCAC
>JAGVCY010000172.1 GCA_020058965.1 Candidatus Omnitrophota bacterium
ACCTCTATCCGCAGACGAATGAAGGATTAAGAATTATGTCAGACGAGTTGAAAGACAAATGCGGCGTGTTCGGAATTTTTGGCGATGAGAAGGCCGCGTACAAAACCTACCTCGGTTTGTACGCGCTTCAACACCGCGGCGAGGAGTCCTCGGGCATCGTGGCCTGCGACGGCAAGGACATGATCATCCATCGCGGCATGGGTCAGGTTCAGGATGTCATCACCCCGGATGTGCTCGCCCGTTTCAAGGGCCATATGGCCATCGGCCATGTGCGGTACTCCACCACCGGCTCCTCCAGTCTCAAGAACGCCCAACCGATCCACGTCGATTACTCCAAAGGCCAGGTCGCCGTGGCGCACAACGGAAACATCACCAACGCCGAAATTCTTCGTTCGCGTCTCGAGGCCTACGGCGCGATTTTTCAAACGACAACCGACAGCGAAATCATCATCCATCTCATGGCCAAGCCCTCGCTCAAGAATTCGGAAGAGGGGATACTCTACGCGTTGTCGATGCTGGAAGGCGCGTTCAGCCTGACTTTTATCACACCCGAGTATGTCGCCGCCGCGCGCGACCCGCACGGTTTCCGTCCCCTGTGGATCGGCCAAACCGCCGCCGGCGCGTATGTCTTTGCCTCCGAAACCTGTGCGCTCGACCTCGTCGACGCCAAGCCCGTGCGCGAAGTCGAACCGGGCGAGCTCGTGATCGTCGACAAAAACGGCCTGCGCTCGACCATTTACAAAAAACAGGAAAAGCGCGCGCATTGCATTTTTGAGCATGTTTATTTTGCCCGTCCCGACTCGATGATCTTCGGCGAAGTGGTGCATGAAGCGCGCAAGCGTTTTGGCCGTCAGCTGGCGCGTGAATTTCCCGTCGACGCGGACATGGTCATTCCGGTCCCGGATTCAGGCAATTCCGCCGCCATTGGTTATTCCCAGGAGTCAGGCATCCCGTTCGAAATGGGCATCATCCGCAATCATTATGTCGGCCGCACCTTCATCCAACCCCAGCAGGGCGAGCGCGACTTCAAGGTGAAGATCAAGTTCAACCTGCTCAAAGGTGTATTGGCCGGCAAGCGCGTCGTAGTCGTGGATGATTCGATCGTGCGCGGCACGACTTCCAAGCTCCGCATCAAGACCTTGCGGGAAGCGGGCGCCAAGGAAGTGCATCTGCGCATCAGTTGTCCGCCGCATCTGCACCCGTGCGCGTACGGCATCGACTTTCCGACCAAGGGAGAGCTTATCGCCAACGGAAAAACGATGGAAGATATCCGGAAATACATGAATTGTGACTCGCTCGGCTACCTCTCTCTCGAAGGCATGCTGGCGAGCGTAAGTCTGCCCAAAGAAAACTACTGCACCGCTTGCTGGACCGGAAAGTACCCCGTTCCGTTCGACAAGCCCAACAAATATTTTGCTGAGAAAGGATGTCCATGAGCCGCGTCATTACTTATAAAAAAAGCGGGGTCGATGTCGACCTCGCCAACCGTTTTGTTGAAGAAATCAAGCCTCTGGTCAAGGCCACCCGTCGGCCGGAAGTGGTCGGCGGCATCGGCGGATTTGGCGCGTTGTTCCGCCTCCCGCTCAATAAATACAAAAAACCCATTTTAGTCAGTTCCACTGACGGTGTCGGCACCAAGCTGCTCGCCGCTAAGCTGGTCGGCAAACCCGAAGTTCTCGGTGTGGATCTGGTCGCAATGAATGTGAACGACATCATCACTTGCGGCGCGGAACCGTTATTTTTTCTCGATTATTTCGCGGTCGGAAAACTCGATATCGCGCTCATGAAGCCCGTGATGAAAGCGATGGCCGAGGCCTGCAAAGAATCCGGATGCGCGCTCATCGGCGGCGAGACGGCCGAAATGCCGGGCGTTTATCCGGCGGGCGACTTTGATCTGGCGGGTTTTGTTGTGGGCGTGGTGGAGCAGGGCAAGGAGATCACCGGCAAGAGCGTGAAGCCGGGCGATGTGATCATTGGCTGTGCGTCCAATGGAATTCACGCGAACGGTTTTTCGATGGTGCGGCGCGTGTTCGATGACACTTTTATGAAAGAAAACGCCGATGAGATCATCCGCCCCACTCGGCTGTATGTCAAACCGGTGCTCGAGCTGATCAAGCGCGTCAAGGTCAAAGCCATGGCGCACATCACCGGCGGCGGTTTTTATGACAACATCCCGCGCGTGCTCGCAAAGGGGACCGGCGCATCCATCCACGCGGGCAGTTGGAAAATTCCAACGGTGTTCAAGTGGCTTTCTGAAAAATCCAAAGCACCTTTTAAGGAAATGTACCGGACCTTTAACATGGGGATCGGCTACATCATTGTGGTCGACCCCAAGGACGCGCGCAAAACGCTCACTTCGCTTGGAAAAAGCGGTGTCGAGGCCAGCGTGATCGGCGAAATCGTACGCGGTTCCGGCGTCAAAATTCAATGAAATCTCGTTGTGAGATCGTCGCGGACACCTTTGGCGTCCTCGCGATGACGGCGAAGTGAAGATTCTGGTGATCGGGTCGGGCGGCCGCGAGCATGTGCTCGCGTGGAAAGCTGCGCAGAGCCCGAAGGTCCATCAGGTTTTTTGCGCGCCGGGCAACGCGGGGATGGCGGGGAGCGGCGGGGCCGCTGGAGCG
>JAGVCY010000153.1 GCA_020058965.1 Candidatus Omnitrophota bacterium
ATATTTTGACGGACGGACGCTTTCCACCCGCACCCTCCCGGAACGGCATCCTGCCAAATTTTTAAAAAAAGCACCGCCGGAGCGCTCACGATAAAACTCTCCTTCGAAAAGATCATCGCCGCCAGCGCCAATAAAAAACCCGCGTTCCAACGCCCAGGCGATGCTGACCTTGCGGCTCGATCGGCCGCGAGAAGCGCCAGCCCCAAAAAAAGCATCCCAAGGTTTTCGGCGGTGCCCATCCGCCACCAGATCCCCATGCGAGCCCCGCCAAATAAAAAGACGCTGATAAGCACTGACTCAAGCCAACCCAGCCGGCATGTCCGCGCCCATCGATAGATCAAAAATCCCGCCGCAATCCCCATCATCATCAACATCATCCGGTACCAAAAAATGTGCTCGCCAAAAATATTCGCCTGCAGGGTCCTCACCCAATAGTAGGTCCGCACCCGGTGGTGATCCTCCCACATGTATCTCACGGCCACCGTGATCGGCGACTCACCCGCCCGTAGCGCATCATGGATCTCAAATAGCTCGTAATCCTCTTCCATTTGCCACCCGGCCCGAACTCCGCCGCCCCACCAGGAGATCGCCCCGAACCAAACGGCCAGAACCGCCAAGGCGGCCCAATGCCCCCGCCTCAAGATCGGCTGTGGCCTCAAAGATTCCGCGTTCATGGTTTTTGCTCCGCGGCCGGTTGAGGCAGGTAAAAAAACTGTCCACTTTTGATCCCGACAAATCGATAATGTGCTCCGAGCGTCTGGATAAATTCGGGCGTGAACCGCCCCGTTCTCCGGACTTTAAAAAAATTCGTCTGCACCACCACCATCCCGTATTTCCTCTCTCGAAGTTCCTGTAAGATGACTTCCTGATCAAATTTTCCGGCATAAGACAACTGAGCGATCTCGTACGGTAGATAATTCACCGGGAGGCCGGCCGCGATCAGTAGTCCCGGGTTTTCTGCAAGGATCGGTCCCCGTACGGACTTGAGGGTCGGTAAGAGCAAGTCCATCGCTTGCTCATTTGCTTCCAAAATTGATCTTACTTTTCGAACATCCCAGTGTTGATAGGGCACAAAAATCGCCACTTGAATCGCCACAACCACGGCAAGCACAAACATCACCACCCGCCGAACGCGTCCGATCCCTTCCCGCGCGCCAAATATCGAGCCGATCACAATACAAGCGGCGGCCAACGGCTCAATAGCATGATTCTCACCCCATCCGCTTTTCCCGAGAAGCAAAAGAACGGGAGCCGTCACGATAAAATAGATGACCTCCGGTCGGACTCCATTTTTTTTGGATCCGCTCTCGCGCTCCGGGGTCAGAGCCCGCAAGACCGACCCTACCGCCCCGCACGCGAGCAGAGCTCCGATCGCGGGACCGATCTTCTGCCAATTGATCCACAGAATTTTGACCGAATAAAATGCGTTGGCGTTCAACAGGGTGTGATCCCAATAATGTCCCCGCGAGCCCCACGCCATCACGGCAACGCCCGCCAGCGCCAGCGTGATCGAAAGTCCCGCGAGGCCCGCGGCCGCGCGGAATCTCCGCTGTGAGAGCAAATAGATCCACGCCGCAACGGCGGCGAGCACCGCATTCTGCTTCGTCAGAAAAGCCAGCGCGAAACACACCGCGGCAAAAATAATGGTTTTTTTACCCTGCGCGGGTGAGCGATCCAATGCAAAAAAAAGACCGCCGAGAGCGAATGCCAGCGCCATCAAATCGGGCTTCACATGCGTCGCCTCGCCCAGCAAGAAGGGCGCCGCCAAAAATAGCAGTCCCGCCAGCAGGGCAGCTCCAACGGAGGCGCCGGTTCGGCGCCGGCAGATCAGCGCGATGAGCACGGCGCATGCAAGCGTCGAAACGGCCGTTACCCCGCGCCCGCACGCGTAGGTCGGTCCCGTGATCAACGAAACAGCATAAGAAACATAAAGATACACGGGGTGATACGGCATCACCAAATGGGGCCACGCCGCGATGTCACCGTAGATCCAGGGATTTTCTTTCATCCTTAGCACGGGAAGCAGCACGACCGGTTCTCCGTATTCGAACGGATAACGATAACTCAAGCTGCCGAGGATCCCCACGGCGAAGGACCAAGTCCCCGCCGCGGCTCCGGCGAGCGCCGCCAGGAGCGGCAAGCGCTCAATAAACTCGAAAAGTGGCTGAGGCGTCGTCTTCATAAACTTTGGTGTAGGCCAGCGAGTACGCGCGGACGATCAGGGACGCGCTGTTATAAAATTTGATCTCGTCCGCATGCGAGGGGTTCCAACTCATTCGCTTTTTGCGGATCAGGATGTATTTGACCTTGTTCTCCTTGAGGATCTTTTTTTGCTCAGAAAGGTTGTTGAACGGAAGCTTGCCGATCAGCGGGATCGTAAACTTGCGGCCGATATATCCCTGCAGATCGGGCAGACCGTGCACCGTCTGCTCCATGAGGTAGCGGCCTTTGTCCCAGGGGATGTTCATCACCGCAAACCCACGGGAAGGATATTCGGGATCTTTGAGCACGGGACCGTACGCGGCGGGGAGCTCGACCGGGGTCAGGTCGGCATTCACTGAATAAAAGTCCATAAATCCCAAACCCATGATCAACACCAACCCCAGTTGATGCTTGAGCTTGCGGGAGGGCGACCGGAACAACGCCCCGACCGCGAATGCCGTGATCACCGCCCAGAACAAATACCCAAACGCCATCACGCGGGACGGGTTGCGCGCATGCTGGATCATGGAAAAATTCATCAGCCATTTGTAAGGCAGCGCCAAATCCGTCACATGTCCCCCAATATGAAGATGCACTCCCAGCGCCAAAACGGCCATGACAAAGAACGCGGCCAAATACGGAACGGTTCGCTTCCATATCCTGGGAAGCGCGACCGCGACTACGAGCAAATTCACCCATCCCAAATAC
>JAGVCY010000217.1 GCA_020058965.1 Candidatus Omnitrophota bacterium
CGGCCGCCATGCGATAAGCCGCCGCGCCCTGACGCCGATCGTCCGCCGGCAGACACTGCACCGGCAAAACGCCCGCCAGCGCCGTGCGTCCATAAAATCCGTCCACGCCCGTAAAACTCCCCCACCCCCCGATCATCAAAAGCCCCGCGCCGCCTTGAACCCGCTCCGCGATCAACCGCGCGTTCGCCTGACCCAGGAAGCGGCTCGGGTAATCGCTCAAAATGTAGAGCGAATACTTTTTGGCGGCGGTTGCGCGCGACCATTTCCGGTTGGACGGCAGATAATCAAACGCGATCTTCGCGGCGCGGAGCGAACCGGCCATGTATCGCGCCGCGTCATCCAGATCGTGATCACCGCAATAAAGAATTGGCCGTATCATGTGGCGCCTCCAAGTTGGCGGATGTAAAAAGACCCAGACCGGCCCAGCGGCCGAACCAAACCTCCAAAGGAATGACCGGACCTTCGCCGTCTCCGCTGTCGGGCAGTGTCGCGGCCAACTCTTCACAGACGGAGCCGAGCGTGCGGCCGGCCTTGAGCCCCTCCAGCACTCGGAACTCTTCGGGCTCGAGGGCAACGCAACCGACTTTAAATCCGCTGCGATAAATCAAAACATTTTGAGGCCGATTCGCGATCTCCAGATCAAATTCCTCAATCGGCGTGTTCCTCGCGCGCCAAATATCCGTCACCGGCCACGCGGCCTTCATCAGCGCCGCCGAGGGCTGAAATTTAAAAACCAACCGCTCCCAATCCTCAGGAGCAAACCCCGCCAAAGCCGCCGGATCGAGCGCGGCGCGGTCAAACGCATGAAACGCCTCCGCCACTCGCCATTCCAGCAACGCCAGTTCCGGCAAAAAAGGCAATTTCTCGGTCACGCGCGCTGTTTTTAAAAAATCCGAAAAACCCCGGCCGCACAGACCCAGATCGAAGTGCGTGGACGGCCGCGTGGCCGCGTACGCTTCGGCCACATGCGCAAACATGGATTCTCCGAGCACATGAGCCACCGCTTCATAAACCTCCTTCATCGATTCCGTGAGACGCGCCGCGTAACCTCCGGCATAAACTCCGAGCCGCTCCTCGCCCGGATCACCTCCCTGAAGATTGAACTCAACCGCACCCAACCCGTCATCCTGCGGAAGATCAGGAGGACATTCGGTCTGCTCCGGATAAATTCTCCTCCGCATCCACCGCTGAACCTCAGCCAAAGTCATCCCCCCGTCATTGTGAGAAGGCGCTTCACGCCGGCGAAGCACTCTTTCGGAGGATCGGTCAGGCGCCGCCAAATAAATTTCTCTCGCGCGGGCCGCTTCAGCCGCCAACCGGTCCCACTCCGGAATCTCCTCGTCCCATTCAACGAGCGTGGATTTTTTTCCAAACAGCGCGAGCGCGTCGCGGTACAAATCCCACACCGGCTCGATCACCGGCCGCGAGTGCGTGTCAAAAAGCCACTTGCCCATATGGGTGTGGCCCGCCAGATGACAGTACCCGACCGCTTCCGCCGGCACGCCCCGCAAAAAGTCCTGCGGACTAAAACCATGATTCACGGCATTCACATAAATATTATTGATATCCAGCAGGATGCCGCACCCCGACCGCCGCGACACCTCGGCCAAAAAATCCCATTCCGTCATCGCCGAGTGCTTGTACGAAATATAGGAAGACACATTTTCGAGCAGGATCCGGCGGCCCAAAAAATCCTGCGCCTGCCCCACCCGCTCCACGATATGACGCAGCGCTTCCTCGGTAAACGGCAGAGGAAGCAGATCATGGTAATTTTTGTTTTCGACGCTCGCCCAGCAGAGATGGTCCGAAACCATGGCGGGGTCGATCCGATCCACGAGGGCCTTCCAGCGCGCAAGGTATTCGGAATTCAGCGGGTCGACGGAACCGATCGAGAGCGATACGCCATGCAGAACGATGGGGTAATTCCGCCGCACCTGCTCGAGCACCCAGAGCGGCCGGCCGCCGGAATTCATGAAGTTTTCAGTAGTGGCCTCAAACCAATCCACGGCAGGAAGCAGCGGCCGGTCGGTCAGAATTTTTTCAAAATGATTTGTTCGAAGGCCGACGCCGCAACCCAAAAGCGGCCAGGACGGGAGTTGAACCGGAGGGATGGTCATGGGAGGGGTTCGTGTGTCGGGAGAAAGTCCAAAAGCTTCCTCCCGACGACACTCGTTTTAATTACTCTGCGGTCAAGCGCCCGCCTTCAAGCTTCAAGCAGGCTTCCTCGGGGATCATCACAAATCCCTGGCCCTTGCAGGCGTTGGTGCCGGCACACGAAGCACCCTTGCCGCCGCAATCGCCCGAGCCCTTGCATTTGTTGACTCCGTAGCAGGAGACGTCGTCAGCGCCGGTAGCTCTCATGCCAGCCGACGCGGGGTTCGCAGTCATCGCCCCTGCCGCCGCCATCAAGCCCGCAACGGACGCCGCGAGCAATAGTTTTTTCTTTGTCATTCCTGATCCTCCTGTTTGATTGTTGGGAACAAGCTTTTAAAAAATTAATTTTTACTTCTTCAAACCGGTGATGTCGAGCGTGATTTCGACTTCCTCGCCGACCAGCAACTTACCCGATTCGAGCACCTGATTCCACGCGAGCCCAAAGTCCTTGCGATTGACCTTGGTGGTCGCGGTGATCCCGATCTGCACATTGCCCCACGGGTCCTTGTCCTCGCCCAAAAACTCCGCCTTGAGCGTCACCTTCTTGGTCACGCCGTGAAGCGTCAGAAGTCCGTCAATTTTGGCGGTTGTTTTTGTCACGGCGCGCACTCCGGTGGACTTGAAGGTGATCGTCGGGTACGCCGCCGTGTCAAAAAAGTCCTTCGACTTGAGATGCGTGTCGCGCTTCTCGACATTGGTGTCGATCGACGCGGCCTGGATCACGGCTTCGGCCTTCCAAGCCTTGGGGTTCGCGGGATCGTAGCTAAAAGTTCCTTCGAACTGCTTGAACTCACCCATCACCTTCGAGAACAGATGCTTGATCTTGAAGCTCACGGTCGTGTGCGCCGTGTCGATCGTGTAGTCCGCGGCCAGGGCGGGTCCCGTGGACAGTAGCAGCGCCGCTATCATTAATTGAAGGTGCTTTTTCATCTTAATACTCCCTAAGCGTTGTAATTTAATGTCAAAAAAATCGGCTGCGTAAGGCGGATATTGTAGCGCATCCCATCGGAGTTTTCTAAAAATCGCTGTCTGCCAGTACCCGATGCCGCCCGGGACGCGTCAGCACGTAAAAAATCACGCACAGCCCCGCCGCGGCGGCGATCGCGCCGGTGAAGGCCTGATCCAGCGTAAAGACGTTCACCCCCCTGAGAAAACCGATCGCGGTGGAGCCGATCCCCACGCCGGTCATGAGGCCCGCGAGCATGAAGCTCGGCAAGATCAGCCGGTCCGCTTCGTGATACCGCGTCGTTAAACTCACCGACACCGGAAAGGTGTACGAACAACCCAATCCGATCACCGCGTATGGAAAAAATATGTCCGCTTCCGCGCGCGTACTCCTCAACAAAATCAGCCCCGCCATCGCCACGAACGGAGCGGTCCTAAAAAGCAGTTGCGAACTGACCCGCATCGACAAAAATGTCGCGGCAACGCGCCCTCCGGCCAAAAATCCCCAAAAAACCGACAAGCACACCGCCGCGGTCGTCGCACTGTAGCCCCGCTCCTGCGTCAGATAGATCGTCGACCAGTTGGATACTCCCGCTTCGACGGTCCCGTACAGCACCAGCGCCAGAACAAAGCCCTTGGCACGGCCGGGCAGGTCCGAAAATATTTTGAGAGGGTTGATCGATCGCGCCGGGCCGGTCGGCACGGATGTTTCGAGTTCTGAACGGCTCAACGCGGCCGCGACTCCGACCCCCGCCGTCCCCACGAGCCCCATCGCCACCACACCCTGCCAAAAGTGCGCGCGAGACCAAGCGTCGAGCGCGAGCGGAGACAAAAGCGCGCCGATGCCGAACGAAGCATGGATAGCGGTCAGAGCCGTGGTCCGGTGGCTCGGAAGCAATTCGATCGAAAAAACACTTACGGACGACATCAACAGCGCGAACCCAAATCCCAGCAGAGTTTGCGCCGCCATCAGCAACCAAAAAACCTCCGCCGGACGCGTCCCCACGAAACTCGCGGCCAGCATCAGCGCCAGCGCCGCTACCGTGATCACAAACCCCGCCAAATAAACCCGCCGCCGCCCAAACGCGCTCACCAACGCCTCAAACCCAAACCCCGTCCCGATCGTCGCCATCACCATCGGCAAAAACAACATCCCATACTGCCCGTCCGTAATCCCGTACAGCCGCGGATCCCTAAACAAATACCCCGCGCTCGGCAAAAGAATAACCGCAAACCCCAACACCAAGCTCGTCGCCCCATAAAGCATCAATCGGATCATATTCTTCATTTATATTTTAGTGGGTAAAAATTAGTTCGAAGACACTTGGCGCTGATGATTACCGGCGACCTTGAGTTCAATTTTAAGTCGGTCGACAATCCGGTCCGCGGGCGGGAGCATCCGTCTTCGGAAGACTTCATGCGCGACGAGGCGTCCCCGCCGAGGAGCGCGTGGGAGTGAGCGCGCCTCGTCTTTGACAGCGCGCGAACGGCTCCGTC
>JAGVCY010000128.1 GCA_020058965.1 Candidatus Omnitrophota bacterium
CGCAGATCGAACCAGGTGGTGTTTAAAAATATCGTTTTGTCCTGGATCGCGAACCGGCGTTTTAAAAACGCGATCATTTCGGGCGAACCGCCGATCTCGGCCCGCACGACCTGGTTGAGCCGGCGGGAGCGAACCGCGTCCGACATCATCCGCATAAAATCGGCGTCCTTTTCTTCATCGAGCGTCAGTTCCGCCGCGCGCGTGAGCCGCAGAAGCCCCTCGTCGGCGATCTCATAACCCCTGAACAGCTCCCGAGCAAAAAGCGTGAGCACATCCTCAAATAAGATGAAGTCATGCCCCGCCTCCTGATCCGACGATGGGAGGGTCACCAGGCGCGGGCAGTTTTTGGGCACTTCGATCACCGCGTACTGCTGGTCGAGCGGCTTGGTCAGGTCCAGGAGGCGCACGACACGGTACAAGCTTAAGTTGAGAAGATTGGGAGCGGGCGATTCTTCGCGCAGGGCGATGGGCGTGAGCAGAGGCAAAAATTCTTTTTGAAAAACTCCGGCGAGGTAGCTCTTTTGGCGTTCCGAAATCGTGTGCGGCGTTAAACGACGAATTCCCGCCTTGACCAATTCCGGCTCGAGCGCCTGCGCGAAGTAATCGTGCTGGCGCCGCATCAGATCAAACGACCGCCGATACACTTCGCCCGCGCTCGCGGAGCCCTCCTGCGTCAGGCTCGCCACCCGGACCATGAAGAATTCATCAAAATTGGAGCTCGTGATGCCGACGAATTTGAGCCGCTCCAGCAGAGGATTGGATTCGTCCATCGCCTCGGCCAGCACGCGGGAGTTGAATTCGATCCATGAAAATTCCCGGTCGAAGTGCCGGTCCGTCGTGCTCATCGCGCTAACCATTCAGGTGTTTTTGCTTGATCACGATGGGCAGACCGAAGACATCCGAAAAAAGATCACCTTTGTCTTGAAGACTCTCACGCTCCGCCGACACGTCGCTCAAGCTGTCCGACAGCCAGAGAGTGTAGGCCTGGGAACCGGCTTCAAACTCAAAGTTCTTCACCTTCTGCTGATGCGTCGCGTCGAGCGCGTCCGCCACGCGCAAGATCGCAGCCAACTTCGAAACGACCGCACGATCGGGCCGCGGCAAGGACATGTAGGATTCATGCACCGCCTTGGGCACGGTGCGGCGGTGATAGCGGACCACGTTCGATACGATCTGCTTGTCCGATTTGCGCAAACCAAAAATCTCGGACGACTCAACCAGATACGCTGAGTGCTTGTGATGACCCGCGGGCGAAATATAGGAACCGATGTCGTGCAGAGTCGCCGAAACTTCGAGCAATAACCGTTCGCGCGGCCCGAGTCCGTGTTCGGCTTTCAACAAGTCGAACAGCTTCACCGCCAACTGGCCGACTAAACCCGAATGCACTTTATCGTACTGAAACTTCGCCCCCAAATGACGCGCGGAATTCATGATCTGACGAGACACATCGGTTCGCTTATGGCCCGACAACAGCTGGGACATTTCCAGAAGCAGCGCGTCACGGATCGACATATTGGGAATGACGAGCGTTTCGGAGCCCGTTTCGTTCAAAAAATTCACATAATACAAAAGCGACGCGTACAGGGACTCGGCTTGCGGATACGGCAAGTTGTATTCCGCGGCGACTTCTTCCGGCTGAAGCTTGGCGATCTTATTCACCAGATTCACGAAGGATTTTTTGTCGACGATCGCGTAGCGTTCGCGGGCCGTCGTAGCCAATTGTTGTGCGGCAAACCGGACATCGCCACCGAGGGCGATGAAGGTGTCCACCTGCTTAAAGTTGTATTCCCTGGCCGCGTACGCGACGATCTCCTGAATGGAGCGCTTGAGGACTTTTTGAACCGCTTCGGGCTTGAGCTTGCCCGAAGAGGCCTGCTCAGGAAGCCGCAGGCTCCCGATCGAAAGAGTGCGGGTCAATTCCACCTGACCCTGATTCAAGATAATGACTTCGGTGCTGCCCGAACCCACCTCGACGATGAGGCAGTTTTTTTTGTCCAACTCGATTTCGGAACCGACGGAATGCTCGACCGCGATGAGCTCGAGGCGGTTTTCTTCGGGCCCTTCGATAACTTCCACATCGATACCGGTTCGCACGAACACGCGGTCGATAAAAGTTTCGCTGTTGACGGCCTCACGCACCGCGCTGGTCGCGATGGCTTGAATTTTTTTGACCTGGTAGGTGTCGACGACGGTTTTGTAATTCTGCAAAATCGCCAAACCCTCGGCCATCGACGCCTGGCTCAAACTTCCGACCGAAAACACATCCTTGCCGAAGCTGACGGGCTTGTGTAGATTTTCGAGGATTCGGATTTCGCCCTTGGCGCCGATCTCCGCGACGACCAGCCGGATAGCGCTGGTGCCGATATCGATGACCGCGACGGCTTGCACGGGCTGGCTCACGACTTGAAGGTCCGATCGACGGCGAGCTTGGCCGCGCCTTTGGCGCCGGCGTAGTCCTTGAGACGCGCGGGACTGACTTTGACTTTTTCGACCAGCGGCGGCATCGCAAATTGCTTCATGGTCTCGCGCGCGGCGGGAACGATCAGATGCCCCATCGCTTCGATCACGCCTCCGCCGAGCACGATCATCTCAGGCGACAACAGATTGACGATGCTCGCCATCGCCATGCCCAAAATTTTTCCCTTATGGATCAACAATTCCTCGACCGAGCGGTCGCCGTCGCTGATCGCCTCGGCGAGAACACCGCTTTTCATCCGGCGGATATCGGCGCCCACGGTCTTAAAAAGCTGCGGCGCCTTCTGCCGCACCGCGAGGTTGGCCGCGTCCGTCGCGATCGCCGTGCGGCTCACGGTATTTTCGATCGTATCGCGCAGCGCGTACGGCTTCCAGAACGCGTCCAGCGTCACAAACATATGCCCGATCTCCCCCGCCGCTCCCGTCGCGCCATAGTAGAGTTGATTGTTCAGGATCAGCGCCCCGCCGACGCCGGTGCCAAGAAAAATCCCGACCACATGTTCGTACCCGCGCGCGGCGCCAAATTGATGCTCCCCGTAAAGTCCCACATTCACATCATTGTCGACATGCACGGGCAGATCGAAGTGCGACGCGAGCTTGTCCTGCAGCGGATAATCACGCAGACATGGAATGTTGGGCGACAGCCGCACGATGCCCTTCGGCGCCTTGATCATGCCGGCGCAGCCCATGCCGAGCGCTCCGACCGCGCCGGGTTTGATCTTGGCCTCGCGGATCAGAGCTTCAACGCCCTGTGTGATCGATTTTAAAAACTGCTTGGAGGTCTTGTCGGTAACGGGGCGGGTTTTGACCGTATGAACGATCTTGAAGTCGCGGTCAAACAGTACATTAAGAACTTTGGTGCCGCCGGCGTCGACGCCGATAATATATTTTTTCTTATTCTTCATAATTAAAGCCCTTTCACCGAGTCCATGATTGTACCGCGGCTTTGACCGGAACCCAGGTCAATTTTAGGTAAAAAAACATCCGCCCCTGTTAAGAGGCGGATGAGATTGGCTTCGCCTTTAAATCCGGTTTAAATCCGGCGCGGGCCTAAACTAACTTAACCGAAGCTCTTTTTTGACCGACTGTTCGGCTGCCAGCCAATCACCGGCCTCACTGCCGTCCTGTCCGTGAGCCGCGCGCTTCGTATAGATCTCGTAGGAGCGTTCGCGAATGCGCTGCTCAAGCAATTGCTGACTGATTTTGGCGGGCCGGGCCTGCGATTCCACCCCTTGCTTGCGGGCCGTGGTTGCCGAGGCGGATCTAACGGTCGCGCCGGCTTTGGAGCTTGTGCGGGTGGCGGCTGAAGTTGATTTTTTTGTCTTGATGGCCATAAACGAGTCCTCCGTCTGAAATTTGGGTGCGAATCTAGGATTAGAATACGACTTTAGCGTTTCCGCGTCAAATAACCGGCTTTGAGGCTGATGGAACCAAAAAGTGAAAAGCCCATGGCTCCAAATCCACAAAAAGCCCCGGACTCGTCAACTCGTCCGTCTTACGGACATAAATTTGATCACGGCCGAACTCGGCCAGTTGAACGGCTTTTTCACCGCCGAATAGTTCCTTGGGTATAGGGATACGCGCCTGAGCGCGGACAGGACCATAATTGACCGCGATCAGAGCAAAATCACGGCCATGAGACCAAAACCATGTCAGGATCGACCCGTGGGTGAGACTTTCTGATGATGCCGCGTGCGCGCTCAGCAAATGCCACCGGCCGCTCTGAATCACCGGCAAACGGGCAAAGTCCAAAACCATCGCCGACACCCGAACCGCATCAGGGTCAACGGCCGCAGCCGCAAAACGCTTCAGCTGAACCGGCACGCGGTCCGCCCATCCGCATTCCTGATCCTGATGCCAGAGTTTCATGCCGGGCACCGTCATCAGCACCGCCAGAGCTGCCGGAGCGCGGTCCGCCCCGAAGGCCTTAAAAAACCTGGGTTCGTCGTGATTTTCGACAAAACGCGTCATCAGCTGCTGATCCACCTCGGCGGTGTGAAGCGCTTCCTGAATTTTGGCGGGATCCCCCTGCATCAGCCGGTCATAAAAGACCTTGTC
>JAGVCY010000033.1 GCA_020058965.1 Candidatus Omnitrophota bacterium
AGAATCTAACTTGTAAGAGGTTGCTTTGAATAAAATTCCTCACGCCCCCCAAGATCGCTTCGAACGTCGAGAAAATAAAAATCTTCATCTCTTCAAACTTGATCCGAAGAAGCCCGATGAAATCTAAAATGCCGGCGATTACGGTCGTGACGATGGCGAGCGCCGTTTCGTACACCATGCGGATCCCGAGGATCCACTTGGCGATAAAGCCGCCCGCGTGAATGAGCGCCGGTATGACGCGCTCGATCCAAGACGTGATCGTTTCTCGGTTTTCTTTTACCTTTGCGGTGAGCGCGATAAGTAGATCTGTGAGGATTTTGAAGACCGCCTGAATGGCGTCAGACTTCGTGATCGTGTCACCCAGCGCTTCCTTGAAGTCGTCGAAGTAATTCGACAGCTGCTTCAAGCGCCCGCTAAACGTATTAAGCTCACCCTCCGCCATGCCGCCGTAGAGCCGTTGCAGGACGCTTAAGGCATACGCCGCCTTTTCGCTCTGCGTCATGTGCTTTAGGATTTCGTTGTTGGAAGCCCGTAGCTCGGGGATGTAGCGGCCAAGCTGCTCGACGTTTCCGGCTAAGGCGTTTCCGACGAGTTTGGCCGATGATTCGTAATCGACGAGGCCCGAGGCGGCCAGATCGGTCGCAAGACGCGCTCCACGCATCGCCTGATCCAAATCTTTCGTGTAGGGAATGAGCTTCTGAAGAAGCGTGTAGGCCTGCGTATCGGTGTAGAGCGTCGACTTTTGGATGGAGTCGGCAAAGCTCTCGATTTTTTCTTTGTTGTCTTTGAAAGAGATGCCGACGTTCGTGAGGGATACGCCGAGTTTTCGGATAGCTGCTTCTTCCTCGGCGGACTCTTTGATGATGTCTTTTAAGGCCAGACCAAACCCGATGGCTGCGACGGTGGTCGTGACCCAGTTAGTTGCAAGACGCTTTATGTCATCGGCGAAAACCTTGATCCTTCCCCGCACTCCCTTCAGTACCGGTGAAAGATGATCCTTTAAAGTCAAAATCGCCTGGAGTTCTTTTTTCTCCATGCTTATTTTCCTTCATTCGTTTTTCGAATAGCTTCAATTTCATGCTCGATCACCGAAAAAGCTTCGAGAAGCTTCGCGGGCTGTAATGCAATCGTTCCTTCATTCACTAAAAAGCCCCTGCGGTAATACGCGAAATACTTGAGGTATAACGCGCTTTGGAAGCTGACAAGCGACACCGGGCACCGATCAAGCGGCTCTCCGTCAAACTCCCATCTGTTGGGAACGGGGCTCGGCCGCGCGAAGCCGTGATCGACCCTCTCGGCCGTCGTGCATTTACGGCAATCCAGCCCCAGCTCCGAGGCGTGGACTGCCATTCTTAGTTTTTTCTTTCTGTCTCCGAGAGAGCATTGCCCTTGCGGATTTCCTGCGCGAGCTCCCGGATGATGTCGGCCGGGATCCGCTGAAGCACCCTGTCACTCAAAACTTGGGATGACCCGCCGGCACGTCCTATCGTGTTGAAATCGGGTTTGATTTCCTCGCCGTTTTTGCCGCAGAAGTTCTGCCAGCCCTTGAGACCGTAGCGCACGAACTCGAGCTCCCGGCCCATGAGGTTGGCTTTGATCTTCGTGTCTTCGGTGTCCATGTTGTATTCGACATCGACCTTGTCGAGTTTGGACATCGTGATCGAATCGATCACGCCGATTTTCCAAACGGTGGGCTTTTCGGACTTCTCGTCCGCTTTGCAGACGTAGTCGCGTGTTTCGTTGATGTCGACCGCGTAAATCATGGTTTTTTCTCCTTTTTTAAGTGAATACGATGGAAAGTTCGTCGTCGCCCGACGTGTTTTCTGCGAGCATGAACTGCGTGTCGTAGACCGCGACACCCTCGTCGTCGGAATACTTAACGCCGGTCGAGACGCACTTCGGGGCACTTATCGTGCAAATGTTCCCCGCTTGGGCACCGATCACGATCCCCAAGGCGCGTGCCGTCGAAGCCTTCCAATCGCCCCAAAAAGGATGCGTCGCCTCAACCACGGCTTCCGGATTGAATGACCCTTGAGGTTTCCGGTCGCCGATGCGGAAAGACCCCACGCCCGAAGGCGCATTGAAGCTTTCCCGGCGCGAAAGAGCGTTGCCGTAATCGATGCTCAATGCCGACGCCACCGCCGCGTAGCCGCCCCAAGTGAACGAGGCGTTGTAGACAATGGGCGGGAGCGTCGTTTCGCTCATCGTGATCGAGGGCGCGGCGGCCGCGGACACGTCGTTGTAGAGCCCTTTGAACGTCCAGCTGATCGTTCCGTACTTTCCGGCTTCGAGATTTAAGACATAGGTGCCGCGGGCTCCGGTGATCTTGTGAAGATTGCCGTCTTTGTAGACGTAGAACGTGAGCGATTTGACGCTCGTCTCGGCCGATTGCGGCGCGTAGGTGACAGACACGCCCGCCGAAATCGTTTGGCCCATTCCGCACCCTTGAAGGAGTTTTCCGATCTTGGGTGCGGTACCGGCCGCGCCTGAGCCTTTGATTTCGGTTTTGAAGGTGAGTTGGGCTTCTTTCATGCCGATGACGGGTGCGGCCTTGGAAAGCGTGTCGCGGTAATAGTCACGCTCCAAGACTTCGCCGGTCGGCTCGACTTCAACATCTGCCGCGTAAATGCCGTCATCCGCCGCCACCGGCACCGGATCCGTTCCGTAGGTGCTTTCGAGTTCCAAGAGAATTACTGTTTTTCGTGTAAGCATTTTTCTCCTCCCTAGATTTAAGCCGCCTGCGCGGAGTTATCCGCCAGGTGGCGGTAAAGAATTTCGACGCCGATAATGAGTCCCGCGTGACCGTTGCCGACCTCCGCTCCGAAAGGAATCACTTCCTGAATGTCGGTGTCAACGGCTTTCCCGCCGCGCGTGACGTCGGCGTAAAGCGCTTTTTCGATGTCCTTCAAAATGCTATTCAGCACCGTGTCCGTTGCACTCGCGTCGCCCTCGTCTTGCCGCGTATAAAGCTCGAGATAAACTTTGAGCCGCGCGGTGATGAGCGGGTTCGGGCCCTTCTTTTTCTCCTCAGGTCCCGCCGTGATCACGATGCAGGGAACGTCTTTCAGCGGGTTGCCTCTTTGCTTCCAGCGCTGGACGCTTGCGACGTCATTCTCGAAGCCGTTTGCTATCCCGATTCCGCTTAAAACTGTCTCGATGTCGCTTAAGATTGCCTCCCGAACGGATACCGGCATTTATTTACTCAGCGCTTTCCCGATGGCGCGGTTTAGAATCGCGAACGATTCGTTCCCCATCGATTCCCAGAGGTTGTAAAAGCCGAGTCTCGGCTTGATCTCGACTTCATCCTTCAAAACGTAACGAAACTTTTTCTCGCGGCTTTTTTTCTTCGCTTGGGCGAGAAATATTTTTCCAGAAAGCTTGATCGCGACGATGTTTTTGAGATTGCGGATTTTCTTAAAACGCTCTCGGAGTTTTCCTTTGGCCGTGAACATGTCCGTCTGAAAACTCAAAGGCACCGCGATCTTGCCGCCCGCCGGATCGCGGACGATACCGCCCTCTTCGTGGAGCTTGGCGATTTTGGAATCGGAAAAAATGATGACGCCCATGTCGTCTATTTCGGGCGCGACTTTGAAAACGCGCTTAAAGTGCGTGAAGATGCCGCGATTCGACCCGCGAATCCCCGGAGGCCCTTGAAGCCGCTCCGATCTAAAGCGCTTGAGAAACTTGCGGCTCACGTGATCAAGCGCGTCTCCGATCTCGTGCTTTAAGTTCTGCGGCGCAAGATGAAGCGCTCGCTCGAAACCCGCTGTATTGAGCCGCAAATCCATCTGCATCACTTCTGCACCAAAAGACGCCACATACCGTCGTCTTTATTTATGACGTCGACAACGAACCAGCTCACAGGCGATCCTCCCGGCTGCTCTGGGAAAGACAAAGTGTCCTTTCCCTTTTGCACGGACAGCACTCCGCTTGCCGCGCGATTTGCCAAATACACTTCGCACTGGTTCTCAAGGACGTGTCCCTGATCCTGCTCGTCGGCCTCGATTTGTTTTCGGGCAATGACGGCATTGATCGACACAGGTGGCCCCCCAAAGGGGGTGTATGTGATCTCCTCGGCGAATTCGTCCGGATTCAGGAAGGAGTGACGCGCGTCATCTGGGATTTGAGACTTGAGCGTCATAGGTCATTTGTCGTCTTTGGCCTCACGGAGCTCGACCTGCACCTGCCCAAGTTGCACCGCCTTGGCGACGTCCTCGGCCGAGATGTTCCGCGCCAAAGCCCCTTCCATGAGAACCGTGCCCGCAAGGATGTCGGCTCCCCGGATTTTTTTTGTTTCGGCCAAAACAAGACATACTTTTCCCTTTGCCATTTTTCATGACTCCTTGATTTTCAAAGAACCGATTACGATAAAGTGCCCAGAACCCCGTGTTGCCAATAGCCGTAACCGACGTTTCGGCTGGCCTTGATGCCGAAAAGCCACTGGTTGTTCTTGAACTCTTCTTCGGAGCCCTCGGCGATGGACTGCACTTGGATCCCGAGTGACTCGTCGTTAGCCTGCGACGCGCCGTCGAGCAACTCCGCCTGACGGATGAAGGGCTTCGCCCGGCCGTCGGTGCGGAACACCGCGAGCTTGTCCGTCCATGTGAGCTCGGGGTTCGCCTCGACATCGAGCCGCCAGCCCCTGTCCATGAGACCAGCCAGCGGGTTGTTGCGGACACCCGCGCCGGTCTCGAGGTTGCGCTCGAAGATGGCCTGCTGAGCCGCGCCGAAAAACGACACCGGCACCATCACGAGAAACTGCTTGGCGAAGCGGTTCATCGGACGGTTCTGGTCGTTTTTGAGCGTGTACATGTGCTGGATCATCTTCATGATGACGTTTGCGAGCTCGTTCGCCGTGGGATTGGTCGGAGTCGTGATGTTGAGCTCCGAGTAATCCGACGCCGAGAGGTCGTTTGATTGAGCCGGGCTGTCGCCTTCCTGATGATCCGTGTCGAAGAAGAACTGCCCGTCATAACAGGCAGACGACTCCGCGTTTTGGATGAGCGCCGTCAGAAGCGTCGCCCAATGCGAGATCGCCTCGTCCACCTGCTCGCCGATGCGGATTTTGATCTGCCCGGTTTTGTCGCGCCGGATGTCGTCCACATCGATGCCGAGCGTCCCCTCATAGAGCAGGTTCTCGATCGTGATGCCGTTGACGCGCAGACCCTTCGCCTGACGTTCCCCGATCCAGCGCCTCAAGGCCGGTGAGAAGCCGAGCCATTTGTAGTTCTCGAACTGCTGGTTCGAAGGAAAAAGCATACTAACCTTCGGAATCCATGTGACACCCGACGCGGCCTCCAAGGCCTCGAAGAACTGGCCAATGACGTCGCGGCTTGAAAGTTGTTTAAGACCCATTTTTTGATCCTCCTTTTTCGATTAAAAATTAAAGCGACCTGACCTGCACGCCCTCGAAGTACACGACACAGCGCGTACCCGAAACCCACCTGGCCACCTTGCCGATGGCCGAGTTGCCGGATGAGGTGAGCGTGAAGGCGTCGTCATCCGACGCATACACCGTCTGTCCCACATCGTCGGCGGATGCCACGCCCGTGACGTTGAGCTCGATTTTGCCGCGCTCAAAAACCTTCACGTTTCGCGCGCTCGCGGCCCCGGCCGAATTGTCGCAACGTTCCTTGGCGAATCCGAGAAAAGGGTCCGCCGCCACAAGAGGCCTGGCCAACCCCGATCCGTTGTCGCCGACGGCCGCGCCTTCGTAGATGATGTCCGACGCGATGACCGGTAGTTCGTTGAATTCCCCAGCACCGAATGCGCGGGGCTTGTCCTGAGCGAGTGTTGCCATTTTTCAGTTCCTCCTTTTCGAGTAGTTATTTCTTAAGTTCTTTGACCTGTCCGCGTTTCACCGCCTTCACATAGGCGGTGTACGAGCCCAGCGACGAGAATTCCTTCTGGATCCCGGGCTTCGTCTCCCAGTCGCGCTTGCACTGCTCATCAACCGAGAGATTCGAAGCATCCCCGGCCTGGTCGCCGTCGCCCGGGCCCGGCGTTTTCGGGGCGTGGGTTTCAAGGTCCTTGATCCGCTGATCCTTGAACTTTCCCTCGGCGGCGTCGACGCTGTCCCCGTTCTCAATCGCCGTCTTCGAAAGCACCCGCATGTTGAGATATTCGGGAAGCTCCGATTTTGCGAGAATCCCGAGAACACGCTTTCTTTCGCTCGCCGCGCCTTCCGAAAGACCCGCGGCCTTGGCCTCGCTCGACAACGCGTCGGCAAGATCCGGCCGTTCGGCCTTCAACATTTCAAGTGTCAAACTTTTAAGATCCATCTGACTCTCCTCCTTTTTGGATTCGTCCGATTTCATGTTTTGATATCTGTTCAAGAAAGCGCTCGCTTTCTCCACCGCTTCCGGATTTTGAATAAACCTTTCGAGAAATTCGGCGAAACCCGCCGAGAGCTTCACGTTGTCCGGAAAGAATTTCCCGAAAAATCCCTCATTAGCCGCCGGTTCGTCCACGACGTCGACCGAAGAAAGTTTGGCGACCCGGAGCCGCGCGGGGAGGGTCTGACCTGCCGCATCTTTTTTCGGCGTCTTGCCGTCTGCCTCTAGCTGTTCCTCAAGGTCGTATTCCAGAAGAACAACCGATGCCCCGAAGGCCTCCGGGTCGTTTTCGGCCAAATCCATCACATAGGTCGCAAGATCGCCGTCCGGCGTTTTGTATGCCGACTCGTCGAAGTAAAGATCGGCGCGGACGATGTCGCCTTCCTTGCCGAAGTTTTTGACTCGTCCCAAAAATGTCCCGAGCGCTTCGCTCGACATCATGGGGTGTCCAAAGCGCGACTTGAGGCCCGTTTTCAGGTTGTTTCCGGCCAAGACAACCTGATCGAGCGTCGCATCGTCGATTTCCCAACCTCTCTGGTCTTTGATGAACCCTTTGCTCATGACCGCGAAACCGCGGATGATTCCTTTTTCGCGGTCGACGCCGAACCCCTGCTTGATGCCTCTTGCGATTTCCGTTCTTAAAAGCTCACGCTTCATTTTTGGCTCCGGCAAGCTCAGTTTCGGGCTCCGGATCCGGACCGCCGGAAGAAGCGCCGAGAATTTTTACGCCGTATTTTTCTTCGAGTTCTTTGACCTTCGCCGCCTCACGCGCGCGTTGTTCCAAGACTTCCTCCCAGTCACGGCCCTGGGATGCGGTTTCATCCGCAAGTGTCGATATTCCGATATCAATCGCCATCTCGGAGGACTTGGCCTCCTTCACCGGATCCACCCACTGCCAGCCGGGCGCGATCCATCGGGCGCGGCACCAGTCGCTTTTTTTCTCGTAGAAAGTTTTGGCCGGAAGCTGGTTTTTTAGAAACGCTTCTTCCTGAAGCATGTCCCATGCGGGCTGGCAGAGCTTTCTTGAAAGCCAGGCCTGACGCACCATGAAATAACGCCGCGCTTCCAGTAGCGCCGCTCGGGCACTTGAATAATTCGTTTTCGAGAAATCCTTGGCGACGATTTCATACGGAAGATTAAGTCCCGTCGAAATGGCGCGAAGAATCCGATCCACAAACGGCTCGAATTGGCCGCCCGGCCGATTGGGATTAAACGCCGAGATGTCCTCGCCGGGGCCCAGATAATCGATCATCCCCGGCTCCAGTTCCTGAATCCTCTGTCCTTTGGAATTGGTCTCGGCGGTGTTTCCGAGCGCGGCGGCGTAGTTGTCGTCTTTTTTGACGAAGATGGCGAAGCACGCGGCCACCCGCGCGGCGACGAGCTCCGCTTCCATGTAGTCGGCCAAGTCTTTGAAGTAGTTCATGACCGGCGCGAAGAAAGGAACGCCTCTTGTCTGTCCCGGGCGATTGACCCAATAAAGATGGAGCACATTCTTCCGCCTGGTTTCGCTGACGGCCGGAATCCGGATGTACCGCTTAACGCCGCGCTCCCTGGACAAGATCATGTCACCGGGATGCGTTTCACGAATGTGGTAAGCGACCGGCTCCCCGCGCTCGCCGATCTCGACGCCGTAGCGGATATTCTTGTCGGCTTTTTTGTCGGGCGGGGTTTCGAGGCGGTCGGCTTCCACGACATCGAACGCGAGCGAAAACGGCCGATCTTTGTCCTCGAGCATGAGCGGCAAAAGAACGATCTCCCCGTTTTCGAGGATTTGACGGTCGACGAGGTTCTGAATTTCGTAGAAGTCCATGCGGTTGCCCGCGTCGGCGAACGGGCACCACTTCTCCCAGTTGTCCTCGGCGGCTTCCTGAAAGACGGCCGCTTCTTCATCGGAGATACCGAGCTTCTTCGTCTTGACCCGCGACTGGGGCTTAATGCCGGTGCCGACGGTGTTGGAAGTGACGGTCGTCGTGATTCCGACCGCATGGGCGTCGTTGCGGTTTAAATCGCGGCTTCTCTCGCGCAAGGTCGCAAGATCCGGAAGCAGATCCTCATCCGCCGAACCCGATCCCGGCCACCAGCTGCCGCGAAGGCGCGTTTTATCTGCGCCTCGGTAGGAACCGAGCATCGATTGCGCCTTGCGGAACGCTTTTCGTTTGTACGCCGCACCCGGCGAAAAAATACCGATCAGATCGTCAATGCCGCGGGCGATTCGGTTGCCGAAGGATTCGTTTGCGGGAGTTCTTTTTTCGGTCATGTGGGATTTGAGAACTTCGCGTAGGTTCTTGCGTTGCCGGATTCGGATGCGATCTCGCGCTTCAATTGATCGCGGAGCTTGCGAAGCTCTTCGAGCGTGATGTACTGAAGGTTCCGACCGCCGATGGAGTAGGACTGCACCGCCCCGCCCGAAAGACGCGCATCGAGCGCGGCCTCAACCTTATCGAGCAGATCTTGTTTTGCAACGGCCATCGCATCCTCCAAAAAGTTTCCTGACAACCAAATAAAAAAGGCAAGAAAGCGGGTCTAAAAGACCGGTGCTTTCTTGCCTTTCCGGAAAGGACTTTATTCGATTGTCAGGACGGCCGATTGATCAGATCGCCGCGAGAAATTCTTGATTTGCATTCAGTTTAAACCCGACTGCGAGTTCGTGAAAGGGGGTCGTTCCCAATTATTAGGAACGACCTTCTTGGCTGGATTTGAGCCGCCGCAACCGGCGCTTGGCCTTGGCAAGCTGATTTCGAAGATATTGATGGATCGCCCAGGCAATTTTTTCGGATTCCGTCAATTGATCCTGATTTTTTATTCGTATCATTCGTGTCTCTCTTTTCTGGCCGGACTTGTGACCGCGCCCGTGCGTTAACCGGGGCCCGAAGGCCACCGGCCACTCCGCTTATTGTTCTGCCTTCTTTTTTCCCCAGCCCGACTTCCAGCGTTCGACCGCCTGCTTTTGGATTTCGGCCACGCGGTCCGCCTTGGCCCCGCCGACGATCTCGGCGAGCTCGACCTTGTTCATCACGCGAAAGTTTTTGATCCCGCGCGACTTCACCACCTCCATCAGCTGATTGCGGCTTTGACCCTCGGTCACGGCCTTTTCGACTTTCACCGGGGCGGGCTTCGCCGCCGCCTTTTTCTTCTTTGCCATCGTCTCCTCCTCTGTTTTGAACCCCATACGCTCCAGGACGGCGTCACCGCCCTGGGCGTTTATCACGACATCGTGATTCGGGCTTGTGTACTTCACTCTTGTTCGTAGGCCTCGAGAATTTTGGTCTCGATCTCCGCCTTCACCTCGTCGTTCAGAGGCGTAAGGATGTCGAACCACCGGCCGTCCTTCGACACCTTGCGCGGCATCGTCACGATGACACCCCGTTTTCCCATGACGACGTTGAAGCCCTTCACGATGATCGCGTCGGAGAATTTCACGTCCACGAAGGCCTTGAGATTGCCGTCGCCTGCGATCTTCCGGATGTCGAGCACTTCGATATCAAGCGTTTTCATTGGATATTCCTTTCTGTTTTACCGAACGTTTCTGTAAGTGATGCCGGAGCCGTTGCAATCCACGCCCTTGGCTTCCAGCGCTTCGAAGATCGTGTCGGAAAGCGAAAGCCCCATCACGAGCTTGCCGTTTTCGTCGAGCGCCTTGATGACGCCGCCTTCTACCACGACCTCGAACGCTTCCTTTGTTTTTGCAGTAGTCATTTTTTGATCTCCTTTCGTTAGCCTGCGATTTTGTATTCGTTCATGACTTCTTCGAACGAATAGTCGTGCTCGAAACACTCCCCGAAAAACCTCACCTCGACTTCTGCATAGTCCTCTTTGAGAT
>JAGVCY010000115.1 GCA_020058965.1 Candidatus Omnitrophota bacterium
GTCCAATTGGACACAAAAAATAATGTCCGTTCCGTTACCCGGGGCCATCTTCGATGATTCGAGTCGGAATTATCGGCACGGGCACCATCGGTTCCGAACTGGCCTTGCAGTGCATCACCACGCTTAAAGAAGAAGTGCGCCTGGTCGGCATCGTGGACACGGATGTTCAGCGCGAACGCCTCCTCCGTAAGCAACTCGGGCTTTCGCGCCGCTACACGCTGGAGCAACTGGTTCCGCAGGTTGATCTCGTCATCGAAGCGGCTTCGGCCGCCGCCGCGTATCCAATAGCCAAAACGGCGCTGCAACACGGAAAAGATGTCATGATCATGTCGGCCGGCGGATTGGTGCATCATGAAGCGGCCATTTGGAAACTCGCGGCCGAGCACCGTTCCTGTGTGTACTTGCCGAGCGGGGCGATCGCGGGACTTGACGGGCTTAAGTCCGCAAGCATTGGCCGCATCCGCAAGGTTTCGCTCACCACCCGAAAAAATCCACTGAGCTTTCGAAACGCACCCTACATTGTTCAGAAGCGCATTGACCTCAACACGATCCGTGAAGAGACATTGCTTTTTGACGGTACGGCCGAAAAAGCAATTCAGGGCTTTCCACAGAACATCAATGTATCGGCGACGCTCAGCATGGCGGGCATCGGCTCCAAAAAAACACGGGTGCGCATTTACGCCTGTCCCGGACTAACGCATCATGTGCATGAAGTGGCTATCGACGGCGACTTCGGATCGATTTATACCCGCACCCAGAATCTTCCTTCAAAAAAGAACCCCAAAACAAGCCATCTCGCGATCCTCTCCGCCGTGGCGACGCTCAAGCGCATTCTGGCGAACATCAAAATCGGGACTTAAACACATCAGTCCTCGGGAGTGGCCGGCAGAGAAGTTGGTGTCGGAGTGCTTGGCGGATCGCGGCCAGGCCTGGGACGAGCTCATTCGACGCTTCGGTCCGATGATTCTTGGAACGATCAAAAAACATCTCCGGCGGTTTGGCTTTGGCTTCCGTGAAGATCTGGCGGCGGATGCCTATCAAGAAGTGTTTGTTACGCTGACACGCGGTAAACTGTTGACGCGCGTTCACCAATACGACCGTCTGCCGGGATATTTGGCGGCGGTGGCGATGTCCAAGGCCGTTGACGCGGTCCGCAGCGTGGTGCGCGACGGGGCGTATCAGGAATGGTCGGCGGATCCCGATATGCCGGAGTCAACGGAGCAGGCGGACAACTCCGGCGCGAATGAGACCGCTTGTCCCAACCCAAATCCGAGGGACGCGGCCGTCAAGCGGGAGGTTCGGGATGTGGTGGAGCGCGAGCTCACGGACTTGCCCGGAGCGGAAGCGATCGTGGTACGCTTGAAGTGGCAAAACGACATGACGCTTGAAGCGATTTCCAGGCAGCTCGAACTGCCCATCGGGACGGTCGACAGTGTTTTAAAACGAGCGCGCGGACGCGTGCAGCGCCGGCTCGCTGAAAAGGGAATTACAGGATGAATAAAATTAAAACCGGATATTTGCGCGCCGCCAGCGCGTCGGGGGAGTGCCCGCCTTTGGATGAGCTCTGGGCCTGTGCTTGCGGCGAACTCCCGCGTGATTCCAAGGAAGTTTTAAATCAACATCTAGCCGGCTGCTCCTGGTGCGCCGAAAAAATAGCCCGCATGAGCGATCCTGAGGCCGCGCGGGGCGGCGAACCGAAAGTTCCGGACGCGTTGAATCGCCGCGCCAAAAAATTATGGCGTGTTTCGATCCTGGGCCGACTGTGGCAAACCCCCTGGGTTTGGATGACGATATTTTTGTCCGCGCTGGGAGCTTCTTTTCTGATGCCGCGGTTTTATAAGCAATTTTTAGTTATCGCGCTGGTGTCCGGAATCCGCTGGGCGCTTTCGGAGCGGGCTCAGCGCCATTCGATCACGGTGACGCGCTTGAGCGGGGCGGAGCCGAGGCGCTCAGGAGCGGGTCGAGATCGGGCGGAGCGTGATTTGTCGGGGGTTGACCCTGACCGCGGGCCAAAGCCGGACTCGGGACGATCGAGCTGAGATTCTGGCTGAGATTCTGTGGGATGCCTTGTGATACAATGCTCGCTCTTCGGAATGTGGCTCAACTTGGTTAGAGCGCTCGGTTCGGGACCGAGAGGTTCCGGGTTCGAATCCCGGCATTCCGACCAATTTTTTGTGAAAAAGCCCGGCTGCTGCGTTGCTCGGGAGCTTGCGTAGCTTTAGCTACGCCGCGCTCCCTCGCGCCTTGCATCCGGGCTTTTTGACAAAAAATTTAGATGGGGCTGGTGCGGGTAAGAGCGTTCCGGGTTTTTTTTACGCTGCTGCGCAGCGCTCGTGCTGGGTGAGGGGTTTTGATACGCTGCTGCGCAGCGCTTGTGCTTTTTTCGCTGCTGCGCAGCGCTCGTGTTAAGGAGAGTTGATGAATATTTTGGGGATATCGGCTTTTTATCATGATAGTGCTGCCTGCCTGGTGAGGGATGGGATGGTGGTGGCGGCAGCGCAGGAAGAGCGGTTTACGCGGAAGAAGCATGATTGGGGTTTTCCGCATCGGGCGGTGGAGTATTGTCTGCGAGAAGGCGGGATCGCCGTCAAGGATTTGGATCTTGTAGCGTTTTATGATAAGCCCTTTCTTAAATTTGAGCGGATCTTAGAAACCCATCTTGCCTACGCTCCTCAGGGTCTGCCCGCGTTCATTCAAGCCATGCCGGTCTGGATCAAGCAAAAAATATGGGTCAAGCAAGTCGTTCAGGACGAACTTAAATATTCGGGCAAAATGCTTTTTCCCGAGCATCACGAATCGCACGCGGCGAGCGCTTTTTTTCCGTCCCCGTACCCGCGGGCGGCTTTTTTGACGGTGGACGGCGTGGGAGAATGGACGACGACGAGCTACGGGGTCGGCCGGGACAACCGCATGACAATGATGGCGGACATTTCGTTTCCGCATTCGCTGGGACTTCTTTATTCCGCTTTTACGGCGTACACCGGTTTTAAGGTCAATTCCGGCGAATACAAGTTAATGGGGCTTGCGCCCTACGGTGAGCCGCGCTTTAAGCAGCTGATCCTCGACCATCTGATCGATGTGCGTGAGGATGGTTCGTTCCGCATGAACATGGACTACTTCAGCTACTGCGCGGGCCTGACGATGACTAACTCAAAATTTCATGCCCTTTTTGGCGGCCCCCCGCGCCGCGCCGAAACGCGGCTGACTCAGCGCGAGATGGACCTGGCGCGATCGGTCCAGGAAGCGCTCGAAGAAATCCTGCTGAAGATCATCCGGCATATCCATCGCGTGACGGGTGAAGACTATTTGTGTCTGGCCGGCGGCGTGGCGCTCAATTGCGTAGCCAACGGCCGGCTGCTGCGGGAAGGGCCGTTCAAGGACATTTGGATCCAGCCAGCCTCGAGCGACGCAGGCGGCGCCTTGGGTGCGGCGTTGTACGCGTGGCATCAGTATTTGGACAAGCCGAGAACGGCGGACGGTATTCATGACACGCAACGCGGATCCCTGCTCGGCCCCGGCTTCTCCGATGATGAAATCGGAGGCTACTTGAACGAAGCGGGGATTCGGCATCGGAAGCTGACGCGCCCGGAGTTGGTGCGGGAAGTCGCGGATTTTATCGTGAACGAAAAAGTGATCGCGTGGTTTCAGGGTCGGATGGAGTTCGGTCCGCGCGCGCTCGGAGCCCGGTCGATCCTGGGTGATGCCCGGTCGCCGCGCTTGCAGGAGACCATGAATCTTAAGATCAAGTTCCGCGAATCCTTCCGCCCGTTCGCCCCGATCGTAAAAGCCGACCGTGTCTCGGATTACTTCGAGCTGGACCGGCCGAGCCCTTACATGATGCTCGTCGCGCCGGTCAAGACCTCCCGCCGGCGTGAGGTGACGGAGGCCGAAAAATCCCTTTTTGGCATCGAAAAGCTTAAGATCGTCCGGTCTGATATTCCGGCGGTCACGCATGTGGATTATTCGGCCCGTATTCAGACCGTTGACGCGGCGACCAACCCTTTGTTGCATGAGCTATTGAGCGATCTTGAAAAACGCCACGGAACCCCGGTGATCATCAACACCTCCTTCAATGTCCGGGGCGAGCCGATCGTCTGCACGCCTCAGGACGCATACCGCTGTTTTATGAGGACGAACATGGACTATTTGGTCATGGGTTCCTTCGTGATCGACAAGCGCGAGCAGCCCGAACTTAAAAAAGACAATGACTGGAAAAAAGAATTCGAGCTGGATTAAAAATGCTGTTATCCGAAATACAAAAAATTAAAAGCACCGACAAAGAGCTTCGCGAATTTGGGTTCGTTGTCGGCGGCGTGCTGATCGTCTACGCGGCTTTGCTGGCCTGGCGGCACGGCGTGTGGAATTTTTGGATCGCCGGGATCGGGGCGGCTCTGGTGGTTTTGGGCTTGGTGTTTCCGCCCGTTCTCAAGCCGCTTCAAAAGATCTGGATGGCGGCCGCGCTCGCGATGGGCTGGGTGATGAGCCGGGTGATTTTAATGGGAATATTTTTTGTGATCCTCACTCCACTGGCACTCATTCTTAGGGTGCAGGGCAAGAAGTTTTTGCAAAAAAGAACGAGCGCTTTGATTGAAAAAAGTTATTGGAATCTCCGCGGCGCGGAGACGAACGACCCTCAACGCTGTGAGCGGCAATACTAGGAGGAAACGCGATGTCGAAGCTTTCGATCTTAAAAGAATTTTGGGAATTTTTGAAGGTCCGCAAAAAGTGGTGGCTGACTCCGATCGTGATCTTTTTGGTCGCGCTCGGGGCGCTGATCGTGTTTGCCGGCGGGTCGGCATTTTCACCGTTTATTTACACGCTGTTTTAAACACCCGTTGAAGCAGGCCGTTCCGCTCGATAAAACGCTCGAAGATTTGGTCGCGCTTGCCCGGTCCGCGGGCCGGGCGGTCATGGCGCATTATAAAAATCCGCGTGTGCTCAGCCATAAAAGCGACAATTCCCCTCTGACACAGGCCGATCTGGATGCCAACCGCATCATCGTGGCCGGTCTCCAAAAAATGAAGCCGCGCTGGCCGATTGTTTCGGAAGAGTTGCCCATCCCCGCGCCGAGCGTCCGGCGGAAGTGGACTTCATTTTGGCTGGTGGATCCGGTGGATGGAACCAAGGAATTTCTAGACCGTACGGGGCATTTTACGATCAACATCGGCCTGATACGGGGCGATCGTCCGGTTGCGGGTGTCGTTTTTGCACCGGCCCTTGATCTTATCTATTTTGGCAGCGAGCGGTCCGGCTCCTGGAAAATTGAGGGGCAATTCGGGCGGCAAGCCATTTATCCGAAGCTGCCGTTGCCGGGCGAAACGGTTCGTGTGCTCGTCAGCCGCCGGCATGACTCGGAAGCCGCTCTGCGGCGGTTGGGTCATCTGAAAAACATCGTGTGCCAAAAAGTGGGAAGTTCGCTCAAATTTGGTTTGATGGCGGAGGGGCGGGCGCATGCGTACACGCGGTTTGGACCGACTTCGGAATGGGACACGGCCGCCGGCGATGCCGTCTGGAGATACGCGACCGCGGACGGGACGGCGAATCGTTCGTCGCTGAAGTACAATAAGCCGAGGTTGAAGAACTCGGCTTTTTTAATTGGATGGTATCCGAAAAATGCCCGCACCAAAAAAAACAAAAATAATTAATAATTCGGGTCGATTGGGCAAAAAAACCAGCGCGGTCGGTTTGGCCAAGAACCGACGCTCGTCCAAATCCACCAAAGCTGTCAAACCCGCTAAGCGAGCAAAGCCGGCGCGCCCATCCGGTAGCGCCAACCCAAAAGCGTCCGCATTTCCCAAACGCCTGGAAGTCGTTTACAAGGGCCGCGTTCAGGGCGTGGGATTCAGGTTTAATGTTGAAAAAGTCGCCCTTCAATGCGGCGTTACCGGCTGGGTCAGGAATGAAAATAACGGTGATGTCCATGTGGTGGCGGAGGGGCCCGAATCCGCCCTGAACGAGCTCTTGGAGGCGGTCCGTCAAAGCCCCGTAGGGCGGTTCGTCGGCCGCGAGCAAGTGCGCTGGGAAATATTTAAGCACGAATTTAGCGATTTCAAGATCGAATACCATTTCTAGCCTTTAATTGTTTCACTGCTAAAATGAGCCATGGACAAGCAATCCTACTTACGACTCGTTGAAGAAATCCGGGAACATGATCAGCGCTACTACGAAGCGAACCGTCCCCGCATCGCGGACAGCGACTACGATGCACTGTTGGCCAGGCTCAAAAATATCGAAGCCGCCCATCCTGAGTGGGCACTTGCGGATTCCCCGTCGCGGAAGCTGGGCGATCGTCCTGTCGGCGGGTTTAAGACAACGGCGCATCGCGCGCCCATGCTCAGCATGGACAACACCTATTCGGATGACGAGCTGAGGGATTTTGATGCCCGGGTCCGGAAGGTCTTGAAGGATCTCGGAGATGAGCCCGTTGAGTACGCGGTGGAGCTTAAGGTGGACGGCGTTTCGCTGTCGGTCACTTATGAAAACGGATCGTTGGTCCGGGCGCTGACGCGTGGAGATGGAGCGCGGGGGGATGATGTCACCGCCAATTTTCGGACTCTTAAGAGCGTTCCGCACAAGGTTCAATTAAAAAAAGTCCGGGCATGGCCGGCGCTGATCGAGGTGCGAGGGGAGATCTATCTGAGCCGTGATCGGTTCGTTAAAATGAACGCTGAGCGCGAGGAGGCGGGGTTGGCGGTTTTCGCAAATCCCCGTAATGCGGCGGCCGGGTCGTTGAAGCTTTTGGAATCCGAGGCGGCCGCGGAACGCGGGCTTGATTTTTTGGCGCATGGGATCGGATTTTCGTCCGAAAGTCCGGCGCCGACGCAAGGGGAGCTTCGGGACGCATATGCATGTGCTGGGTTCGGCCTGCAACCGGAGTCCAGAGTGGTGAGCGGGATCGAGAAAGTCATCGGGATCTGCCGGGAGTGGTCGGAGCGGAGGCATAAGCTCCCGTACGAAACCGACGGGATGGTGGTCAAGGTGAACCGCTTTGACCTGCAGGCGCGGTTGGGCTCGACCGCCAAGAGCCCACGGTATATGATTGCATATAAGTTTAAGGCGGAGCGGGCACGAACCCGGCTCTTGGACATTTTGGTTCAGGTTGGACGCACCGGCGTTCTGACTCCCGTTGCCGTGCTTGAGCCGGTGGAGCTATCGGGATCTACGGTGGCGCGGGCGACTCTGCACAACGAAGATGAGATCGAGCGGCTGGGTCTCAAGATCGGCGACGCCGTTTTGATCGAGAAAAGCGGCGAGATCATTCCGCAAATCGTGAGCGTTCTGGCGGCCGAGCGCAAAGGCAAAGAAAAAAAATTCGTCATGCCTCGGTCCTGTCCCGAATGCCGATCGGAAGTGAGCCGGGCTTCGGGCGAGGTCGCGGTCCGGTGTCCGAACCCGGAATGCCCCGCGCAAGTTCGGGAGCGGATCCTGCACTTTGCCTCGCGTAAGGCGATGGATATTGAAGGATTGGGCGACGCGCTGGTCGAACAGCTGGTCACTAAAAAATTAGTGAGAAGCGTGCCGGACATTTATCGGCTGACGGCGGAAGGTCTTTCGCAATTGGACCGCATGGGGGAGAAGTCCGCGGATAATCTGATCCGCGCGATCGACGCGAGCCGGGTTCGCGGGTTGGAGCGGGCGCTGTTCGCGCTTGGCATCCGTCATGTGGGCGAGCGGTCTGCGCGCGAATTAGCCGTGCGCTTCCGGACGCTCCAAGCTCTGGAGGCGGCGTCTGAGGCGGAACTTCAGCAAATGAATGAGGTCGGTCCGGTGGTTGCGGCCAGCATACGGGATTTTTTTTCACAGCCGGCAAATCGCGAACTCGTGAAGGGGCTCGCGGCCGCGGGTGTGGATTTTTCGTCGAAGACGGAACGGGTGCAAGGGGGGCTGTTGGACGGAAAAACCTTTGTGGTGACCGGATCGCTTGAGGAATATTCCCGCGAGTCGATCCACGAAAAAATTCTTTTACTTGGCGGCAGAACCGCCGACTCGGTCAGCTCAAAGACAGCCTACCTGATCGCGGGTTCTGACGCGGGCTCAAAATTGGAAAAGGCAAAAAAACTTGGCGTTCAAATATTGACGGAACAGGATTTTAACAAACTCATTCGTAAAGGGGGAAAGTCATGAAGCGGTGGATATCACTCAGTTTGGTTTTGGCGATGGCGTTGACGGCGGGCGGGTGCGCGACGGTGAAGCGGAAGTTCACGCGCAAATCAACCCAAGGACCCGCGAGACCGGTGGTTTATACGGAAAAGGAATACATCAAGCCGTACACCAACGAGTATTACTACACCAATAACTTCAATATGTGGAAGGTGTGGCAGGAGGAGCTGCTCGGCGCGATCGGCGGAAATTCCAAGCACATTGAGCGGTCGGGACAGGAAGCCGTCGCCCGGTTAAAAGAAATGCAGGGGTACTTGATCGAGCCCAAGGCGTCCGAACTTGGCGAGCAGATCGCGCAGGTTGACGGGGCGGCTCGCGTGCTTCAACGGATCTCCTCAAACACCAATGCCGGGGACGCCAAGTTTACACTTGAAAAAACCCTGCGGGTGATCAAGTCAAAATTTTATACCGACGATGTGAAGCTCTGGATCAAAAAGGACGAAATCAAGCTCTGAGGATCGTCTCGCAATGACGCGGGAGTCGGGGCCGATGAGTTCGGACATCAAGATGTTCCTGGAGCATCTCACGGTCGAGCGGGGACTTTCCCGCAACACACTTCTGGCCTACGAGCGGGATCTGATCCGGTATGTGCTGTTTTTGTCCAAGGAGCGCTCGCGGTCCGGGTTCGCGCAGGTCGCGGTCGAGGATGTGCAGAAGTTTTTGTGGTCCGAAAAGGACCGCGGTCTCACCGCATCGAGTATCGCGCGGGAGCTGGTCGCGGTGCGGGTGTTGCATCGCTTTTTGGAAGCCGAAGGCAGTATTCCGGAAGATGTGACGCGGCTCGTCGATACGCCCAAAATATTGAAGGGTTTGCCGGAAAGTCTTTCGCGCCCTGAAA
>JAGVCY010000089.1 GCA_020058965.1 Candidatus Omnitrophota bacterium
CCGCCGTCCGAGATAAATTCATTGCCGCGGGAGCGCGGCGCCGCAAAGAGTTGCGGCTTGCTTTGCTCTGCTGCTGCGCGATCTTAAGGTCGCTCGCAGCAGAGGAATCCCGCAGCAATGAATTTATCTCGGACGGCGGGCAGAGCTCTTCGTCTAACTACTCAGGAGATTGGTGACAAAACTTATCAAACCGGCTAAAGGGACTTGATGGGTTTGGGGGGTGCGGAGGTCTTTGACTTCGGCTTCGCCGGCTTTTAGGCCTTTGGGGCCGAGGGTGATGCGGATGGGAATGCCCAGCAGGTCGGCGTCGTTGAATTTGATGCCGGCGGAGGCGTCGCGGTCGTCCCAGAGAATGTCGCAATTTTTGCTTTTCAGCTCTTCGTAAATTTGCTGACTGGCTTTCGTTAATTCCGCGTCGTTGACGCTGGTCGTCAGCAGCAGAACTTCATACGGAGCGAGTGCGATGGACGGCCACTTGATCCCCTGGTCGGTGGAGGATTGCTCTATCGCAGCGGCGATGATGCGATTCACGCCGATGCCATAACAGCCCATGATGAGCGGCTTCTCCGCGCCTGTTTCATCCATGAATCGCGCTTGCATCGGTTCTGAGTAGCGGATATTTAGTTTAAAAATATGGCCGAGTTCGATGGCGGTTTTGAGATGGAGCGTTTCTTCACGCCCATCCATCACTCCGGTATCGCCGTCGTTGGCGCCGCGAAAATCTCCTATCTGAACGGGACACGAGATGGATTTTTGAAGATCCGCGACGGTGACGCCGACAATGTGCTTATCGCGTTTGTTCGCGCCGATGATCATTTTGGGCATCGCCAACACATCTTCATCAATGAACATTTGATCGACCTTGAGCCCCAACGGTCCGGAATATCCGAACGCAGAACCCGCCGCCTCGATTTCATCGCGAGTCGCGAGCCGAATACCCGGACAGGCCTTCCTTAATTTCCACTCACTCACCTCATCGGTTCCGCGCACAAGCGCCGCGATGATGCGGGTCGCCGCCTCCCCGGGTTTAGCTACGGCAAAGATCATCGTTTTGACCAAATGAATCGGCTTGGCCTTTAGTGCCGCACAAACGGCTTCGACGCTGGAGGCGTTGGGCGTATCCAGTTCCTTAAAATTTGCACCGCCTTCACCTGCCAGCTTCAGCCCCTTGAGCTTGCGGCCGGCCATTTCGGCGCTCATGACTTGATCAGTCTCGCCAAACTGAACCATGCGATCTTCGCCCGCGTTGGAGAACAGGACAAATTCCTGTGAGCCGCTCCCACCCATCGCGCCCGGGTCGGCCTGGACCACATAAAACTTAAGCCCACACCGCGTGAAGATCCGGCGGTATGCCTCGCGCATGTGGTCATAGGTGCGGTCCAGGCATTCGGCGGTTGCATGAAAACTATAAGCATCCTTCATAATGAATTCGCGGCTTCGGATGACGCCGGCTCGAGGTCGCATTTCGTCACGGAACTTGGTTTGGATCTGATACAGCACCATCGGCAGCTGACGGTAGGAACGCACCTCATGCCGCGCGAGATCGGTGATGATTTCTTCATGCGTGGGACCCAGCACATTTAGCTTGCCGTGCCGGTCTTCAAATTGAATCATGTCTTCACCCATGATCTCGAAGCGCCCGGTCTCCTTCCACAGATCGGCCGGATGAATCGCCGGCATCAGAATCTCGAGCGCACCCACCTTATCCATTTCTTCGCGCACAATCCGTTCCGCCTTGGACAGCGCGCGGCGGCCGGCGGGCAGGTACGAATAGGTTCCGCTGGCCAGCTTCCGGATCAATCCCGCGCGAAGCATCAGCCGATGACTGATGGTCTCGGCGTCCTGGGGATTTTCTTTGAGCGTGGGAAGCAGGAGTCGGGAGTAGCGCATGGTTTTTATCCGTGTTGAATCAGGCGTCGGATTCCGTCGATCATTTGGGTCAAAAGATTGTATTTGATGAAGTCTTGATAAATTACGAACACGGTGAGGGTCAGCACGGCCGCCATGCCGAACCGAAGCCCCCATTCCTTGATCTGATCTGAAATCTTACGGCGAAATATAGTTTCGATCCCGATAAAAAGAAGGTGGCCTCCGTCCAGAACCGGTATCGGCAACAGGTTGATCACGAACAAGCTCACGCTCAACCGTCCCATAAAATCGAAGAGATACACCCATCCGATCTTGGCGGCCTCTTGCGTCATCACATAGATTCCGATAGGTCCTGACATCGAATCCTTAAACGACACGCTGCCGGTGATCACCCGCGCGAGCGATACAAATATGAGCTGAGTCACATACCCGACCTTCCGGATCGAAAGAACCATCGCGTCCACCGGTCCGCTGCGAGTCGTGATGGCCTCGCCCGAAGGCATCACGCCGATGCGGGGTACGGTGTGTTCTTTTCCAAACATATCCTTTTGCTTCACAAGCATCGACGTTAAATCCAAGCGGCTGTCAATTCCCGCGCGCTCAATATCGATCCAGAGCTCTCCATCGCGATGCTTCGGCAATTCCGCCAGAAGCTCTTCCCACAAATGCACCTTGACTCCGTTCACGCTCAAAATTCGATCCCCGGCAACGAGTCCCGCTGCCGCGCCCGGAAAGCCCGGCATTACTTTTCCGACCTTTGTGGTCACCGACGGTTGTCCCACAAAAAAGATGCCGGCGAATATCACAAATGCCAAAAGCGCGTTGATGAGCGGCCCGGCCATCACTACCAAGAACTTATGAAAATTTGACCGCGTGTGAAACTCCCAGGCCGCTCCGGTTGAACTATCCGCCGATTCTCCTGAGAGTTTTACATACCCGCCCATCGGGATGAGTGAAATACAGAATTCGGTTCCTTCCGGCGAACGCGCCGGCACGCGGAGCAGGATCGGGCCGAACCCGATCGAAAACCGCTCGACCCGAATGCCCAAAGTTCGGGCGACAATGTAATGACCCCACTCGTGAGTTACAACGAGGATGCTCAGCACTCCAAAAAATAATGTCAGTCCCAGCAAACTCATCGGGTGTTCTCCTATCCTATGCGTGCCGGCAGCGCCCATTGCGCCGTCGACCGCGATGCTTCTTCACGCGCCCAGGCATCGGCGGACAAAATGGCCTTGAGGGCCGGATGCTCCGTTGCCTGATGTCGCGATAAAACCCGCTCGATCACCGATGGAATATCGGCAAAATCTATTTGATCCGCCAGAAAAGCCGCGACCGCGATTTCGTCCGCCGCGTTAAGCACCGTCGACAGCGTTGTATCGCCGCGCCGCGCAACATCGATCGCCATACCGAGACACGGAAACTTGTCCGTATCCGGTTTCAAAAAATTCAAACTGCCGATTTCGCTCCAGCGGGTGAAAAGCTCCGGGTGGTTCACCCGTTCCGGATAACCCAGGCAGTGTATCAACGGGAGCTTCATGTCGGTCGGCCCCGCCTGCGCCAGCACCGTCCCGTCCACAAACTCCACCATCGAGTGAATCACCGCTTCCGGATGGATCACCACCTCGATCCGATCGGGCCCCACATCAAAAAGCCATCTCGCTTCCAAAATTTCGAGTCCCTTGTTCATCATCGTCGCGGAATCGACCGATATTTTTTTACCCATCGACCAGCGCGGGTGCCGGATCACCGTTTCTTTGGAAAGTCCGCGGAAATTCTCGCGCGGCACATCCCGCAGCGGGCCTCCGGAACCGGTGAGAATAATCTTCCGCACCGAAACGGCGGGGTTCCGCTCCCCTTCCAGGCACTGAAAAATGGCGTTGTGCTCGCTGTCAACCGGCAAAATTTTGACCCCCCGACGCCTGGCGGTTTCCATGACGACGCGTCCGGCCATGACGAGCAGTTCCTTGTTCGCAAAAGCGATCGTTTTTCCGGCTTCGATGGCGGCGAGTACCGGAAGAAGCGACGAGCTTCCGCTTGAAGCGGCGAGCACGAGATCAGCCCCTTTCCATACGGCAATTTCGAGAAGTCCTTCGGGGCCACAAAGAATACGCGTCGATCCCGAGTAGAATTTCCGCAACATTTCCGCCGCGATCGGATTGGACATCACCGCGACCTCGGGTTTGAACTCCTCAATCTGTAGTTTAAGCTCATCCACATTGGCGTCCGCCGCCAAAGCGGTGACATGAAATAGGTCGCGATGCGCGCGGATGATTTCGAGAGCATTTTTGCCGACAGAACCGGTCGAACCGATGATGACAATGTTTTTCATGATCAAGCCAGACTGTTCACAAAAAAGTAAAAAAGAGGGGCCGTGAACAACAGCGAATCCAGCACATCCAGGAGGCCGCCGAAGCCCGGAACCAGAACGCCCGAATCCTTCGAAGCGCAATAGCGCTTGATCATGGACTCGGACAAATCCCCGCATTGCCCCACCACCCCGATCACACCGCCGATTCCCATCAGTTGAAGCGTCGTCATAGCGACCGGCAAATGGCCCGTAAAAGCGACCGAAACACCGACGCTCGCGAAAAGTCCGGCGATAGTTCCTTCGATGCTTTTCTTGGGACTGATATGCTTAATGAGCCGGTGGCGGCCCCAAATGCTGCCGACGGCGTAAGCGGCAATATCGCTCGATTTGGTCACCGCCAGAAGATACGAAATCCACATGATCCCGCCCGGCATCAACCTCAGCTTGATGAAATGGCTGAGAAACCATCCCACATACAAAATTACAAAAAGGGTCAGCGCAATGCCTTCTAAAGCCTTGGGATTTTCGGATCGTAAAAACTGGATAACGAAAAGACCAAAGCAGGCCAGAACAATGAACACCACCTCGCCCGCGCGCGTGCCTCCGCCGGCCTGATACACCACCAACGGGATCAACGCGCCCATCACGATCCCGAAGGTTCTATAAACCGCTACTCCGCGTGCGCGCATCAGGGACAACAGCTCCCAGCAACCCCATGCGCTGACTAGGGCGACTCCAACGCTCCAAAACCAAACAGGCCCCCACCACAAGCCGCCCATCACAAAGGCCACGATCGCACTTCCGGCCGCCAGCCGTAGTCCGAGGTTCACGAAACCGCCCCGTAACGCCGTTCGCGTTCAGCGAACTCGCGGAGCGCTCTGACAAAATCTTCACGGCCAAAATCGGGCCACATCTTGTCAGAAACATAAATCTCACTGTAGGAGCATTGCCACAATAAAAAATTGGAAAGCCGCATTTCTCCGCTGGTCCGGATCAAAAGATCAGGATCCGGAATTCCGGCAGTGTCTAGAAATTGTTCAAATATTTTTACATCTAGCGCATTGATTTTATCAACCGCGGACGAACCGGCCTCCAGTGCATTTTTGCTAAAACGCTTTACGGCCTGGAGGATCTCCTGACGGGCCCCGTAGTTGAGCGCAAGCGTGAGATGGAGGAGCGTGTTGCGTTCCGTGCGTGCTTTGAGCGCATTGATCTTGTCTTGAATGCGCGGGTGAAGCGAGGTCAAATCCCCGATCGTCCTGAAACGGACGCCCTCCTTGGCGAGACCTTCCATCTCGGAATCCAGATACCGGTCGAGAAGGTTCATCAAAAATTCAATCTCGGCCTTCGGACGCTTCCAATTTTCCCGGCTAAACGCATAAAGGGTCAGGTAGGGAATCTTGAGATCTAGACAGGTGTCCTTGACCACACGAACTGTCTCAGTGCCTTTTTGATGCCCCATAACACGGGGAAGACCGCGCTGTTGGGCCCAACGGCCGTTACCGTCCATGATGATGGCCACATGAACCGGAAGTACCGGTAATTCAGCCCGAGTTTCAGGCGTGCGCTCCATATTTTTTAAACCTTGCAGGGAATCACCTGGTCGCGGTCTTTGCCAACCGAAACCATGCGGATCGGCACTTCGACGAGCTTGGAAATGCGCTCTATGTACCGGCGTGCGTTCAGAGGGAGGTCGGCATAGCGGCGGAGAGCTCCCGTCGGTTTGAGCCAGCCGGGCATTTCCTCATAAACGGGCGTCATCTCACGCTGAACCTGGACGGAGTGAGGAAAGTGACTGAAGGTTTTGCCTTTGTGCCGGTAGGCGACCGCAATTTTGAGAGATTTTATCGTATCGAGAATATCCAGCTTTGTGAGCGTGAGCGAGGTCAGGCCGTTGATGCGGCTGGCGTAACGGACGACGCAGGCATCGAACCAACCGCAGCGGCGTGCGCGGCCGGTGGTGGCGCCAAATTCCTGGCCGAGTTCCCGCATATGCTTCATAAATACTTCGTCGAATTCCGTCGGAAACGGGCCTTCGCCGACACGGGTGGTGTACGCCTTGGCGACGCCTATGATCTGTTGAATGAC
>JAGVCY010000179.1 GCA_020058965.1 Candidatus Omnitrophota bacterium
ATCATCACGGCATTGTCCACCGAAAGCGTGGCACTCGGAAACACCACTTCGACCTTATCGGGTCCGACCGCGGCCTTAAAAAGCGCTTGAAGCCGCGTGTTCGCGCTCACCCCGCCTCCGATCACCAGCCGCTTCACCCCGCGCTCCCGGCAAGCCCTCATCGCCTTGGCGACCAGCACTTCGCACGCCGCCTCCTGAAACCCCGCCGCGATATTCGCTCGAGTCGCGTCAGTCACCGGACCCGTTTTTTGAAGTGCATCAAACTTGTAATACACCGCGGTCTTAAGTCCGCTGAAGCTGAAGTCAAAATTTTGTTCATTCATCATCGACCGCGGAAATTTAAATGCCGTCCGGTCCGCCCCCGCGCCGCGTGAGATCCGGTCGATCACCGGCCCGCCCGGGTACCCTAGCCCGAGCAACTTGCCCACCTTGTCAAAGGCCTCCCCTGCCGCGTCATCCAGCGTCTTGCCGATGAGCTCGATATCGCCGGCCGATTTCCAATGGATCAGCACCGTGTGCCCGCCCGAAACCACGAGCGCCATAAACGGATACGGCCGCGCCTGCGTCCATGACCCCGCAAAAGCATGCGCCAGCACATGATCCACAAACGCCACGGGCTTATTTAGACAAAGCGCGATCGACTTGGCCGCCGCGACTCCGACCAGCACCGACCCGAGCAACCCGGGCCCGCCCGTCACCGCCACAAGATCAATTTTTTTCAAAGTCAGCTTGGCCTTGCGAAGCACCTGATCGATCAGCGGCAGAAGCTCCTCCGTATGCGCCCGCGACGCGATCTCGGGCACCACGCCGCCATACGGCACATGCTTCTCCACGCTCGAAGCGAGCCCCTCGGCGAGTACCTTCTTCCCGCGAAGTACGGCCACCGCCGTCTCATCACAGGAAGTCTCAATCCCTAATGCAATCATAATTTTGCTATTGGTTGAAAATGTCAAAGCACCTCTATTCATGGATCAATATCTGGAGGTTGTCCATAAGCTGTGAACGGAACGGGTTAGGCAAAAGACCGATCCGGCTGCGAAAACGGCGGTTATCGACCGCGCGTATTTGATCCACCAGGATATCGGAATCCCTGCTTAGTCCGGTAATCTTTTTAGGAACATGAACCCTCAGGAGATTGGCCGACCGAACTCGGCTGGTCATGGGGCAGACGATGGTGCTGGGGTGGTGGTCGTTCAACAGGTCCGTCTGGATCACCACCGACGGGCGGATCTTGCCGGGCTCGGTTCCCCGGCCAGGATTCAAGTCCGTCAAATAAATCCCGAACTTTTCGATTTTCATTCGATCGAGTCGTCCAATGCTTCCATTTCCTTTAAGACATCCAATGAGACATCGCGTACGATGGCGGATTCGCGCCGAAGCTGTTTCCGGAGCAATTTCCGTCGATTGTATTTGTTGTAAAAATCGAGCGCTTCGTTGATGTACGCGTTTCTCGCCATATGGAGTTGTCGAACCACTTTTTCCGCGTCTTGAAAAATCGTCTCTTTGACTTTAAGCGACAATGCCTTCATGGTAAATCTCCTAGATATACTATAAGTATATACCAGACCCGAATTAAATCAATCCCCTAATCGTTTGTTTGTTTCGTCTGATTTATATGCTGTCGGAGTCGGTGTTGGAGCGGATGATTTCGGAGGCAGGGACGATCTGGATGCCTTCGGCGCGCCAGGCGGGGAGAACTTTTTGGAGGGCGCGGAGGGTGATGACTTCGTCGTGGCCGATGCCGATCGCGCTGCCGTTGCGCAGGGCTTGCCGCTTCAGCGCGTCCAGTTCCTTGAGAATGGCTTCCTCCGTGCGGACATTGTCCAAAAAAACATCTCGTTCGGCGTAGGCGATCCCCAGATCCCCCGCGACCTCGCGGCCCGCCGGGCTGTTGGTGACCATGCTGTTCATAAAAAACAGCCCACGCGATTGAAGATCGCTCATCACGATCTTCAAAATCCTGGCGTCCTGAGTGATCTTGGAACCCATGTGGTTATTCACACCCGTCAAATGCGGCACGCTTGCGACGGCTGAATCTAATAACTGCCGGACTTCCGCCGGTCCCATACCTGACATGATCGTGCCCTTTTCCAGAGGAACATTTCTGAGGGGCTCCATTGGCATGTGGAGCATGATGCCATGACCGGCCTGATGCGCTTTTTCGGCGATTTGGGTCGAATATCTCAAGTGCGGCAAAATCGCGAGCGTCAGCGGCTCTTTGATCGTGAGCGCGATATCCAAAGCTTCGAGATTGTAGCCCCAGTCATCCAGAACAATGGCTACTCGGTGAGCGCCGGCGGCGGGTACGAACGGAGCGGGAACAGAGGCTGGACGCGCGGGCACAGGCGACGAAGCGGGTGCGGTGGATTTGGACGCCGGAGCTTCGGCTCCACCGATGCTGCTTGTCTTCTTGGATGCGCTCACTGGCTTCGAAGACGGCTTTGGAGTCGGCTTCGTGGACGGCTTCGTGGACGGCTTCGTGAAAATGGACTTGATCGGCGCGGTCTGGCTCCAGGATTTTCGGACGGGGGTCTTATTTTTATTGGGGGAAATCCAGGCGGCGACCTGAATGCCTAGGACGATGCCGGCCACCAAAAAAATCAACGCGAACAAATATTTTTTTAAAACATTTGCACCTCGAGAACCTCCCGAGCTTCTCCGTCTCTTCATGAGCTCGCTTTTTCGGTTTGTCCGCCATAAATCTGGACCGCCTTCAGCATTTCGATGGCGCGGCGGATCTGATTGTCGCGCTTACGGATCGCTTCCAGTGTTTCGGGGGCGGACGGGCGCTTCGGTGTGCTCGCGCGAAGCGTGTTTTCGACTTCGTCAAATATTTCTTTGACCTTGGCATCCGCGGCTTCTCCCGCGGCATCGGCCGCCTGCGGCCCCGCTTCGTACGGAACCTCAATATCCGGAGCGATGCCTTCCCCGTGAATCATGGCGCCGTTCGGCGTGTAATACCGGCTCGTTGTCAGCCGAAGCGCGGAGCCGTCCTTCATCGGGATGACGGTTTGAACCGAACCCTTGCCGAAGGTGCGCGTCCCAACCAGGATCGCCAGACCATGATCCTTGAGCGCGCCGGCTAGAATTTCGGCAGCGCTGGCTGTGCCGCGATTGACCAGCACCGCAACCGGATAGGGCTTACGAACCGCGGGGCCGGATGACAAGAAGTCTGCGTTCTGTTCGGCGGTGCGGCCCTTGGTCGAAACGATCATCAGGTCGTTCGGCACAAATTCCTCCGCGACTTTGATCGATTCCGGAAAAAGTCCGCCCGGATTGTTGCGAAGATCGATCATAAGCCCCTTCAATCCCGATTTTTCAAGTTCAGCAAGGGCGCGCTTGAAGTCGGCCGGGGTGTTTTCCTGAAACTCCGCGATGCGGATGTACCCGAT
>JAGVCY010000257.1 GCA_020058965.1 Candidatus Omnitrophota bacterium
AGCAGATCAACCGTGCCGGCTGCGGCATCCTCCTTTATATGCGGCAGGAAGGCCGGGGCATCGGTTTGGTGAATAAGCTCAAGACGTACGAATTGCAGGATGGAGGCTTGGATACCGTGCAAGCCAATCTGGAGCTGGGATTTAAGCCCGACCTGCGCCAATACGGCGTCGGCGCCCAAATTCTCGTGGACCTTGGCATCAAAAAGATCCGCCTGCTTACGAACAACCCCAAAAAAATCGTGGGTCTGAGCGGTTACGGCCTCGAAGTGGTCGGCCGCGAGCCGCTCGAGATGAAGCCCAACGCGCACAACCACCGGTACCTGACCACCAAACGACGCAAGCTCGGTCACAAATTGACCAACGTTTAAGATGAAAAAAAACTCTTCCGGCAAGGTGAATAAAATCAAGGGCGGTATGGCGGCTTCGGAAGCGAGGATCGCGATCATCGTCGCGCAATTTAATGAATATTTTACCGAGAAACTGCTCGAAGGGGCGGTCGATACGCTGACCCGTCACGGTGTGAAACCGGCTGCGATCGATGTTTATTTTGTGCCCGGCGCCTTCGAAATTCCGCTCATTGTCAAACGCGTGCTGGCCAAAAAGCGCGCCGATGCGGTCATCACGCTCGGCATGGTGATCAAAGGCAAGACGCGCCACTTCGCGCATGTGGTCGACGAGTCCGCGCGTGGCGCGATGCAGGCGGCTCTTGGCTCGGACATTCCGGTGATCCACGGCGTGGTGGCTGCCGAGGACTTGCAGCAGGCGATCGACCGCACCGGCGGCAAGGTTGGCAACAAAGGCCGCGACGCCGCGCGCGCCGCGATCGAAATGGCGAATCTTTTGAAAAAAATCTAAAGGAAATATGAGAAAACGCTCCCATTCGCGCGAATACGCGCTTCAGCTTTTGTATCAGATCGAGATCACCAAGGATCTTTCTCAGGACGACATCCTCGACTTCTGGCGCCAGCTGGATGACGCCCGCGAGAACGGGCCTATCGACGCCGAGGTCAAGGAATTTGCCGTCGAAACCGTAAAAAATGTTCGTAAACACCGCGAAGCGATCGACAAGCTCATCGAATCTAGCGCCGAACACTGGGACATGAACCGCATGGCGGTCGTCGACCGCAACATATTGCGGCTCGGCGTGAGCGAAATTATGTACACCCCCGATGTGCCCGCCAAAGTCGCCATCAACGAGGCGATCGAGTTGGCCAAAAAATTCGGTGATGCCGAAAGCTCCCGCTTCGTCAACGGTATCCTCGACCAAATCTCCAAGAAGCACGCCCCTGCCGAGAAATAGCACTTCCATGTCCGAAGATAAAAAGTGGATGAGGCGGGCGATCAAGCTCGCGGAACGCGGGATCGGAACGACTTCGCCGAATCCAAGGGTGGGAGCAGTGGTGGTTTTGGGCGGGAAGGTGGTGGGTGAGGGGTTTCATCAGAGGGCGGGGGAGGATCACGCGGAGGTGATCGCGTTGAAGCGGGCGGGGTCGAGGGCGCGGGGCGCGACACTTTATGTTTCGCTCGAGCCGTGCGCTACAGTTGGAAAAACTCCGCCGTGCACGGAAGCGATCTTGGCGGCGGGGGTGAAGCGGGTTGTGTATGGCGCGACGGATCCGAATCCCGCCAATCGAAATCGGGCGGCAAGAATTTTTAAATCTAAAGGCGTTCAGGTTGTGAGCGGAATTTGCAGCGAGGAATCCGAGGCGATGAATCGGCCGTTTAATTCCTGGATGACACAGCACCGGCCTTGGGTTACGCTGAAACTGGCGGCGAGTCTGGACGGGCGGATCGCGACGCGGACCGGCGAGTCAAAGTGGATCACATCTCCGGAATCCCGCCAAAAAGTTCAAGAGCTTCGATATGCCGCCGACGCGATCCTGGTCGGCGCCAACACGGTCCGCCGCGACAACCCGCACCTCGGTGTGCGTGGTCCGAGAAAAAAACAAATCCTTAAAGTTATTTTAGGAACCTCCCGAGGGATCGGTCCCAAGGCCAGGATTTTCGCGTCCGGAGATCCTGTGATTTTTGCATCCCCCAAACCCGGTAAAAAAGGCCGTGTGAATCTACGGGGTCTGCTGCGTGAACTCGGCCGCCGAGGCGCCGCGCATGTCCTGATCGAAGGCGGAGGAGAAACCGCCGCCTCTTTTCTGGAAGCCGGACTCGTGGATGAAGTCTATTGGTTCCTCGCCCCCAAACTCATCGGCGGCCGCTCCGCCGTCCCATCAGTCGGCGGCAAAGGTATTTCGCGCATGAGCAAGGCCTTGATTTTTTGCAACATGACCGTCAAAAAAATCGGACCTGATTATTTATTCCACGGCAGCCTTGAACGCTTTGAATAAACTTGATATCCTCATGTTATGACTGTGAAAGAAAAAGTGGTGAAACTAGTTCGAAGTCTCCCAGCCAACGCTTCAATAGAAGATGCGATGGAGCGGCTATTGTTTTTTGCGAAGATCGAAAAAGGTCGTCGGCAGGCTGATTCCGGTCGGACCGTTTCCCACGATAAAGTTGAAGAAAAAATGACAAAGTGGCTGAAATAAGATGGACTCTTCAGGCGGTATCCGACCTGGAATCCATCACCGACTTCATTGCTAAAGACTCTCCTCAATACGCCCGCCTTTTTGCAATCGATGTTTTGACAGCCGTCCGCCGACTCTCAGAATTTTCCAGATCCGGTCGGATGGTTCCAGAGTTAAAGATTCCATCGATCCGAGAAATCATTTTGGGTAACTATCGTATTGTTTATCGATTACGCGGACCGGTTGTCGAAATTCTCACGGTTTATCACGGAGCCAAACTACTCAATTCTTCCGGGTTGAAGTAATAGCAATTATGTTTACTGGAATCGTCGAAACTCTCGGCCGGATCTCAAAAGCTCAAAAACACTCTGCAGGATTGAGATTATCGGTCAAGCCCGCCAAGTCATTGGGACGGATCAAAATTGGGGAGAGCATTGCGGTGAACGGTGTTTGCCTGACGGTCACAGCGTTCAAGTCCGGCCTTTTGATGTTTGATGTGATCCCCGAGACCCTTCGGCTCACGAACTTAAAAAAAATGAAGATCGGAGATGGTGTAAATCTGGAGCGGGCGCTCAAGATGGGTGATCGTGTCGGTGGACATTTGATTCAGGGGCATGTCGAGGCAGCGGCTTCCATCGAGGAGATCAGCCGGAAGGGGAAGGAGCTTGAACTTCGGATTGCGCTGCCAAAAAAACTCGGGCGACGCGTCCGGCAAAAAGGTTTTGTTGCGGTCGACGGCATCAGTCTAACG
>JAGVCY010000178.1 GCA_020058965.1 Candidatus Omnitrophota bacterium
ACCCACCTTGATATCTTCCGGCGTCCTACCCAACAGGTACCCGCCGCCCTTGCCCTTCTTGCTTCTCAGCACGCCGTAGTGCTTGAGCTCGAGTAAAATCGCCTCCAGGAACTTCTGGGGGATATTGCCCTTATGAGCCAGCTCCGAGATCAGCACCGGGTCCTTAGAGCGCTGCTCATTCTCGGCCAAGAGCACCAGCGCTTTTAGAGCGTATCGAGTTTTTTGTGAAATCATCCCGACCTCTTAATGTCTATTTACTCTATCGACTTGGTAGAGTATATGAGTAGACAGGAGTTTTGTCAAGTACCTATTTAAAAAATAATTTTGGGTTATTTTGTGACGCGATCCAATTCTTCCCCAGGGCCGATCAGCTCAACAGAGCCATTCAACCGATAGCCGTCCAAGTTTTCGACATCCATAAAAGTGCCCTACATCGGTTTTCACAGATTGGCCGCGCATCGAATCACCGCCCCGGCTCACTGAACCGGTATGCTTTTTGCGGTTGAGGCCGCATTCTTGATTTTTGAGAAGCGAACGGTCAGGACTCCGTTCTTGCTCTCGGCATGCATGCTGTTTGAATCCGCATCAACCGGCAGCGGAAAACTCCGCATAAACGATCCAAAACTGCTTTCCATGCGATAGAATCCGCTCTTTTGATCGGTTTCTTCTTTCTCGGATTTCCGTTCCCCGAATATCGTGAGGATATTATTTTGTATCTTCACGTTGATTTTTTCCTTATCCACGCCCGGTAAATCAAGACGGACAATATACGCATCCGCCGTTTCCTCTACGTCCAAGTCCGGTTCGTAAAAGGTGCTCTGCTGTGTAAAACCGACTCCTCTTGGGCCGCGGTTCAAGCTGTCGCGGAACATGCGGTTCATCATATTCTGGATCTGATCCATTTCCTCAAAAGGATCCCACGAATCTAAAACCGAATGAGAAAACGGATCGTGCCAATGCCCCGCATGAGTGGACGCAGCTATCGGCGCGGCTCTTCGTGCCGACTGTTGCGGCTGTGCCGCCCCCCAATGAGCGGCCCCGGAAGCGGCCGGGTAGGACGATTCTTTTTTATCGGCATTCGCATTTTTTATTTTGAACAGATAAGCGCTCTGCGCGGCTAGCGCGATCCCGAGAATCACCACCGCCGCGACAAGCCAACGGTTCGTTTTCATTTTTTAAAACTCCTCCTGGGTTTACTCGATCGCAATTTTTTTAGGTTGCGGCTTCTCCGCTTTTGGCAGGTTGATCCGGAGAAGACCGTTTTCATAATGGGCGCGGATTTTGTCTTTTTGGACTTCCGCTCCCAATACGAACACCCGTCGGTACTGCCTGGGTCGGCGTTCCGCATAAAGCGGCGTGTACTCTTTGGGGAGATCCGACTCGGCAGTATTGCCGGTGATCGTCAGCTCGTCGCCTTCAATCGCCAATTGAGCGCCTTCTTTGGGAACTCCGGCCATTTCGGCTTCGAGGACCACTTCATGTTCCGTTTCGAAGATGTCCACCGGCGGAAACAATACCGGGCTTTCAGGATTTTGTGTCAGCATTTGGAGCCTCCTTGTCAGTCGACGTTTACTTTGATCTGTTTGGGTTTGGCTTCTTCTTTTTTCGGAAGCGTCAGTTCAAGCACGCCGTTTTTGTAGGCGGCTTTCACCTTGGATTCATCCACCGCGGTCGGCAGAGAAATGGCCCGGTGAAAACTGCCATAAAAGCGCTCCGTACGAATGACGCCTTTTTCTCTTTTCTCGGTTTCTTCCTTTTTCTCGCCTTTTATGACGAGCGTGCCGTTCTGGACGGAGACATCGATATCCTCTTTTTTAAGTCCGGGCAGTTCCGCCTTCACGACCAAGTTGTCTTTGGAATCGTGGATATCGATCGCCGGCGCCCATGCGCTCTCCAAAAGACCCTCGTCACGGCTGCCCCAACGGTGCAGGGAGACGTCAAAGAGACTGTTCATCTCCCGCTGAATGTCCAGGAGGTCCGCAAACGGATTCCGGTTTGTTGGTTTTTTCTGAAGCATCAGGTTCATGGATTTACCCTCCTTTTTGTTTGGCACTCCCGTACGAGGAGTGCCAGTTTTTAGACAAAAAAATTTATTCCAAAACGCCGAACTTTGCTTCCATTTCCAAAATCACCTTCACGCCGTCCACATTTACGCGCCGCTCGCTCATGTAATACCAAACATGCCCTATCTGCTTGAGTTCCTTTTTTGAATACAGCCTCGATCGTCCCTTCGCCCTCGGAGGACTCACCACCTTCTCCCGGTCCAGCTGTTTTAAAACCCAGACGGGAATCCCCAGAAGCCGGCACACCACCCCGCTTGTAAAAACGGGGTCGTCCTCCGCCACTTCGATTCCCCGTGGGTTTGGCACTTTAGCCTTGATGCTCGGCATCGGCTTGAGCCGTGGGGGTTTTTTCATAGGCCAAGATTACCATAAACGAAATTATTTGTCAATATATCGAAATAATTATTTCGATAATTGGATAATTTTAACCGATACGAGAGTGCTTTTCGGATCAACTTTCATGACGCTGTCCCTTCGGATAGTTTTTCGGATATTTTTTACCAGCGATGTTCAAAGCCGCCGAACCAGGAACGGCCCGTGCCGGGATTGAATTTCGCGCTGTCCGCGCCCGCGGCGTTCGTGACGATGCCGGTCGACGCGGCGTAGACCTCGTCGAAAAGATTTTTTCCTTCGACGAACCAGGACCAGCCCTTTTCGGCCCTCATTCCCACCTTGAACCCCCAGACCGTGTAATTATCAGCGAAAAAAGTGTTCGCCATGTCGATCGGGTACCGGTCGAAGATCTGCTCCAGGTTGGGCCCGAGGTACAGCCCGGAAGGATGGCTGTAGAGCAATTCCGCCTTGAAGAAATGTTCCGGAAACGACGGCTGCCGATTGTTTCCGAAGGTCGGGTCGCCGTCAAACCGGAAATCATTCCAATTGTAGAGAGTCCGGATCGTGACCTGATCATTTTTTTCCGCCTGATGAACGGCAACCCCGTCTAGAATCACCGCGCTCGCTCCCAACTCAACTCCTTGATGGATCGTCGCGGACGGCGCGTTGATCGTCCCGAGCGCGTTGCCGGCGGGATCGTTCAGCGAAAGCAGTTCGTTATCAAGCTCGGAGTGGTAGAAGGTCGCGTCCCATCCCAGCCGATCCCACGCGCCGCGCGTTCCGACTTCATAGGTGTTGCTCACCTGCCCTTTGTTCGGCCTGAAGTCGCCCGCCGGGTTGGTCATTTCCGAAAATGAAGGCGGCTCGTAACTGCGGTTGAAGTTGGCAAAAATCTGGGTCTTCTCGTCGACGTCGTACAAAACGCCGATTTTGGGATTCGCCGACCGGTAAACGGTTTCGCCGGAATCATCCCCGTTCGGGAAATAGTAGTCCTGAACATCCCGTGACGCGTAAAGCAGTTGAACACCGCCGACCACCGCCCACGAATCCACGAAGTAGAACCGATCCTCAGCGAACCAAACGCCGTTCATTGCCACGTTGTCAAATTCCGCCGCCCGACCCACGGAAACACCGCCGACATTGTTGTACCGGTCGTCGTCCACCGTGCCCAACGCGCCGTTCAAGCCCGTCACGAACTCATTTTTGCGTCCGAACAGGTCCGCTTCATTCACATATCGAATCTCGCCGCCCCAATCGTCGGTATCCTGATAAATCACCGGACTGATCGGATGGAACAGGTCATAAAGCGACCAATACCCCGTCAACTCAATCCGCTGATCGTCTTGGCGCAACGTGGTCTTGAGCGCCGCGCGCATGTACTCGAAGTCGCGTTTGCGGTTTTGTGAAATGCTCGTCACGTTTCCCTGCTCGGGATTCGCGTTCAACTGCGCCTTGGTGAGGCCGCCGCCGAGCTTGGAGTGAGCGTTGATGTAGGTGAAGTACGCCCGCGTCTCGGCGCTGTCGGTCCAACGGTAACCGGCGTTCGTATAAACGGTGTAATTGTCCTGGTCGGTGTGGTCGCGGAACCCGTCCTGCTTGAACTGGCTCACCGATCCGTACAAATCCCAGGGGCCGGACACCTGCCCGAAGCTCATCTGCGACCGAATGTAGCCGAAGCTCCCGCCTTCGAACCGAATCTGAAACGGATCAGCCGTGTGACCGGTCGGCGAGACAAAGTTGATCGCGCCTCCGAGCGTCGACGCGCCGTACCTCAGCGCGTTTCCTCCGCGAAAAACTTCGGTGTATTCAGTCGCGAGCGGTTCGATGCGCTGAGCGTCGCCGCCGCCGTCCGCGTTATTGATCGGAATTCCGTCCTGCAGCAGCAGAATTCCGCGCAAGTGAAAAGTTCGTTGCAGTCCCGACCCGCGGATCGAAATCCGCGACTCAAGCGACGCGGTGTCGCGCTGCTGCACATGCACGCCCGGCACCCACCCTAAAATATCCTGCGGCGTTGATGCCCGACCCGTCGCGTAGTCCGCTTTCGACACGACCGCTACCCCGCCCGGTGTCTTGGCCGCTTCCGACTTGGCCTGTGCCGCGGTCGGCGCCACAAGCGACTTCCCTTCTTGATCCGCCGTGACAACCACCTCCGGCAGCACCGTCGTCCTTTTTGGTTCAGCGGCCCAACCCGGCGCCGCGCCGGCGGACCCCATCCATACGAGTATTCCCAGTACGATAAAAAGTTTTTTCATTTGATCAT
>JAGVCY010000171.1 GCA_020058965.1 Candidatus Omnitrophota bacterium
AGCCCGAGGCGTCCCCGCCTCGGGCGGACAGGGAGCCGGCGCGCCTCGTCTTTGACAGCGCGCCGGCGGCTCTGCGCGGAGAGAGCATTCTCTCTGCCGCGCCAGAGCAAACCCGAGATTAGTCTCTGCGACGACCGAAGATCTTGAGGAGAAAAAGGAAGAGATTGATGAAGTCGAGATAGACGATCAGCGCTCCCAAGATCGCGAGGCGGCCGGTGGCGGATTCGTCCACGGAACCGGATTGGTACATGGCCTTGAGGCGCTGGGTGTCGAAGGCGATCAAGACGAGAAAAATGCCTACGCCAAGGTAGGTGATGACCCAGTCCAACATCGAATTCTTGAGGAACATGTTAACGATCGTCGCGAGGATAATACCCAAAAGACCAACCATCGCGATACTGCCAATAGAGGTAAGGTCTTTCTTCGTGACGTACCCGTACGCGCTAAAGATCATGAAGGTTCCCGCGGTCACCGCCAGCGTCGTTACGATCGATGCTCCGGTGTAGATGATCAGGATCGGCGCGAAGATCAGACCGTTCAGGCCCGCGTACAGCGAGTACAGCGCAATGGCCTGCCCCGTCGGCATCGATAAAGCCCGGGAAGATAGCCACACCACGAGCGCGATCTGAGCGATCATGAGACCGATCATGAGGAACTGATTCCGATACAGCGCCATCACCAGTGTCGGCGACGAAAGGACCGCAAACGCCGCGCCGGCCGTAATAAATAGCCCCGCAGCCATCCACCGGTACACCCCGGCAAAAAAACTGGATTCTCTTGCCTGCGCCGCCGAAAGATTAAACGAAGGATTCGATGTACTCACTTTGAACCTCCCATCATTAAAGTCGTAATCACAACCAATCGTTTGCTCAAAACGCGCCATATGCAAGGCGCGAGGAGCGAAGTGTGCTATTGCACACGAGCGACCGAGCAACGCGGCAGATGGTGCGTTTTCAGCAAACGATTAAAGGGTTTTCTGGCCTGGCTTCCATTCACAGGGGGTCAAGCCGCCCGCTTGGAACGCGTTCAGGGTGCGCAGGGTCTCATCGACGCTGCGGCCGACCGAAAGTTCGTTGACCGTCGAACTGACCACGCGGCCTTCGGGATTGATGAGGAAGGTTCCGCGCAACGCGATCCCCTTCTCTTCGATCAATACGCCGAACAGGCGGCTGATTTCGTGATTCGTGTCGCCGATGATCGGGAACTCAACCTTGCCGAGGCCGTTCGCGACCCAGGCCTTGTGCGAGTAACAGCTGTCGGTGCTGACCGCGATCAGCTGCGCATGGGCCTTCGAGAACACATCGGTCTGTTTGTTAAAGCCCTGAATTTCGGTCGGGCAAACAAAGGTAAAATCCAAGGGGTAAAAAAACACAACGACCCACTTGCCCTTGTAATCCGAAAGCTTAAGAGTTTTGATTTCCCCATTGGGATAGTAGGCCTGCGCCTGAAAGTCCGGAAGTGTTGAACCGATCTTGATGCTCATGCAGTTTTCTCCTTATTCAGAGTAGTTTTGTCTGAAATGACCAGCCGTCTATCGGCCACTCAATGTTTTGTATAAGTGTATAGGATAAACTTAAAATTTTAACAGTCAAGCAATTTCGATTTTTTAGATTTTTAAACTTTTAACCAGTTCGATGGCGGGTATTTATTCGGCATCGTATCGCCCGCACCAGACATTTGATTTAATGTAGACAAGCTCGGCAAAAGTATTGAGAGCGTCACGCACGGGGCGAAGGCGGCTATTGGGCGCGTCGTACCAGCTCACCGGAACTTCGGTAATTTTGTAATCCCGCAAATCGGCAATGGCCAGTACTTCGATGTCAAAACCCCAGCGTTTAACACGGGTATTTGCAAAAATATCCCGCGCAACATCTCCCTTAAAAAGCTTAAACCCGCATTGAGAATCCTGGATGCCGTTAATAATGAAGGACTGGATCAAAAAGTTACCAATCCTGCCGATCAGAATCCTAAAAGGGGTCTGCTTGATTTGGACGCGGCTGCTTTTTAGGTAGCGTGAGCCGATCGCAATATCGGAATTATTTTCATCCAGCGCCTTGCGCAATGTCAAAAGCTCCGCAATCGGCGTCGAGTTATCTGCATCGGTAAAAAGTACGCGCCGTCCGCGTGAAGCGCGCACCCCAAGCTTGACCGCGTTCCCCTTGCCCTCGTTTTTTTGAGCGGCGACGATCTGCAGATGCGTGATCTGACCGGCCAATTCCCTCACCAGCGCCGCCGTTCCATCCGTGGACCCGTCATCCACAACGATCAACTCGGCATCAATTTTTTGCGCTGAACGAAAAGCATCAATAATGCGAAGTGTTTTTTCAATCCGCTTCGCTTCGTTAAAAGCGGGGACGATGATCGAATACTCGAACGCATGCGGTTCCATCGAGATCGATAGGGGATGCGTGTGCCGGAAGGTCCAATATTTGTTGGCCAAAAAGTTCCACGCCAGCACCAAAACAGAGGTTATAAGTTTGGCATGAATGTACCAGACGCCCAGACCGTGAACGAGCGCGCCCATACAGCCATTGGTGATCAGAAGCCCTCCGGCCGAAACAATGATGAACTTGACGAACAACTTGCGGTAATTGGACGATGTGCTGCGAAAGGTCCAGATCTTGTTCAGAATAAAATTATTTACCACCGAGACAACGAACGAGATGCTCGTCGCGGCGAGCACCGGCAACCCGCCAAAGTGGACCAGAACCCATAGCACCGCCACATCGATCGTGGTGCCCAAAGCCCCAACTACGCAGTATTTGAGGAACGGGAGGATTTGTTGAAAAGTAATGGCTTTGGATGAGCTTTTGGGCATAATTATTAAAAAATAATATCTTCTGCCGACCCGTAGACCTTATACGATTCTCCCCACTGAAGGGTGTCTTGAAGGTCCCATGACCGCGCCGCATCGGTCTTGCGCCTGAACCGCAGGCCCCATGATCCGCCGTAAATTAAAAACGCCGTTCCTTCGCCGGAGTCGTTTACCTTAACGGCAAAGGCTGGGCAAAACATACCCCCGTCCCCCACGCCGGTCACATCACAGACCGCATCACCCGTCGGCGTCGTCACCACCATTCCCGTCACTCGCCGAGGGGCCTCTTCCTGGTCGTTGAACACCAGCTGACCCGACCCGCGGCAATTGGGATTGTCATAAACTTCGAGTTCCATCACTCCGTCCGTTCGCCGTTTTTATAGCGCTGAACTTCGAGGAGCGTGCCGTCCGTTCGGAACATTTTGGTTACCCCATTGCGCTTGCCGCCGGAAAATTTGGCGATCGCCCGTAATGCGCCGGATTCATAATACATTTTTGACTCACCGGTCAGCAGGTCCTTCGAATAATTCCACTCCGCTTGAACTCGCCCGTCTTCATAAAAATCCCGCGCGGGCCCTTCCCGCAAGCCATTCACAAAACCGACCTCCCGTTTGAGCTTTCCGTTTTCATAAAAAAACCGGTTGGCGCCATCCAGCTGATCATCGCGATAGTTCAACTCGGAATCAAGTGCGCCGTTATCAAAAAATGTTTTGAAGGTGCCGTTTAATTTACCGTCAACAAAGGTGCTTTCACCTTGGAGCCGCCCGCTTTCATAATATTTTCGGGTTATTCCGCTCTGCCGGCCATTCTCATACCGTCTCTCCCACTCGACTCCGCCGGAATCATAGTAGGAGCTCGTCACTCCGTGTGTTTGAGCATCCTGATTTTTGTGCGGCTCCGCGGCCAGAGCATAAGTTGCAGCCGCAGCTCCGGCGACCGTCAAAAATAGGAGTTTTAAAAACTGCCCCTGTGATCCGGTCAAACGAACCATCCTCGACATTAAAAAGAATTCGTCAGATCAATCAACGCGCGCAAACGAAAGTACCCGGCCCGGTTGAAGTCAAACACAATGCGCTCTAGCGCCGGGTCTTTCTCATCGTCGTCTTTGACATTTTTGAGGCGCATGAAGTGCCCGCTCGCGAGCAGGTCCTTGAAGTCGCGGTTGATCAGCTTGAGTTGGCCGGCGGTGATCGGTTTTTTGAGGCGGAGCAAGTAGCGGTCGTCAAAAAATCGGGAGGAATGGTAGTTGCTGTAAAACCTCACGATTTCTTCTGCGGCGGCTTCCGGGTCCTGGTAATGCCGCATCAGGGACAGGTCGCCCGGGGTGATCAGCCGGTCGCGCTCCAGCGTGCGCTTCAACGCGTCGATAAGGATCGCCCAGTAGTCACTGCCGGGATGATCGATCAGCACGATCGGCCGCGGCCGGGCCTTGCCGGTCTGAACCAGCGTCAGCGACTCAAAGCCCTCGTCAAAAGTCCCGAATCCGCCTGGAAACAAGACGGTTGCCGCCGACTCCTTCAAAAACATCAGCTTGCGCGTAAAAAAGTACTTGAAGTTCATGAGCTTGCGGTTGGACTTGATAATAAAATTGGCGTCCTGCTCGAAGGGCAGTCGGATATTGAGTCCGAAGCTGTTCTTCGCGCCCGCTCCAACCATCGCAGCCTCCATGATGCCGCTGGCACCGCCCGTGATCGTCATCCAGCCGCGCTTGCTGAGCTCCGCGCCAAAACGCTTGGCTATTTTGTAATCCGCATGATCGCTCGGAGTGCGTGCGGAACCGAACACGGCCGCTTTCGGCGCGTCCAAAAATTCTTTGAAGATCGAGATGGAATAGCGGAGTTCCCTCAGAGCCGTGTTGATGAGTCGGAGTTCGACCGTATCGAACTTTCCCTGCTTGATCCGCTCGATGCTGTGCAGCAGATCATGATACAGGCGCTCTTCGGTGCCATGCGGATGCTCACGCTTCATCACATCGATGAGCCAAGTTTGAACTTCGTCCAAATGCTCATGAGGACGCGCGGGAGGAAGGGTCTTAGTTTTTTTAGTTACCACGGCGTTTATTCAGCTCCTTCACATAATGGTCCACTTCGGCCCGGTCGGCATCCGATAACATCGGATACTCCACCACCGTATAAAACATGCCTTCATATTCAGAGGGTTCCGTCTGCACCACAACCGACAGCACCGTGATTTCTTTACCGTCGCTTCTCAATTTGTAGCGGAGGTCGAGGAGAGTCCTGGGCGCAAAGCGCTCTGACATCCGGAGCTTCATTCCTCCGGCGCTCAATTCCAGCGTGGAAGCTGTCATCCCTTCGCCAAAGTCGTCGAGGCCTTTCTCAAAATCCACCACCCGGTAGTTGACCGCGATCGTGTCAACCGCGCGCTCAAAGCGTCGTGAATTATCTGGATAATTATCTATCACTGATATTACTTAATTTTGTTCAAAATTAATTATAAATTATACTTGGACTTAACTCAAGCATGCCAAACCGGCCGTGATTCCGGCTGAGTTTTGGGCGAAGGGGCGCGGCCGGAAGCACGGTTCATATCCAATATTTGCTGATTCAGCGGGAGATCCAACATTGCTTCGAGACTGAAGGGCAAAACCCAGGACCAATTGGACGGGTCAAAACTTCCGGGGACATTGGTCGGCTCCAAAAGCACGGCTTCGTGTTCCGGCAAACCAAGCGAGAGCCAATCCTGCAGGGATTGGATCGAAAATATCGCCGCGCTGCGACTGACCGCCTCGAGCGCTCGGCCGGCCGCTTCGCGCGGACCCGCGGAAATATCCTGAGAATTCGGGCTTTTTTGCAATCCAAAGTACTCCGCAAACTCAGCCCGCTCATTCGGCGGTAAATCCCGCCACCACCGGATCACCGGGTACATATCATGTGTCGAAAGTGTCGCGATCGAATTCGTCCGGTATTCTTCGGACCGAACGATCCGGTTTTGTCCATCCTTGGTGCGGAGCCAACGCTGAATGTCCATGCCCGGAATACCGAAGCGCTTCAGAGCCGGGTCCGAACAGACCGGCACCACGCCCAGATCCTCGGCGCAAGGCAGCATGCGCGTGTTGGCCAAAATCACTTCCATGATCTTGCTACCGTGTTCATCCCAGACCTTTTCATCCGGCGGGTCAAATGCGCCGTAGCGGCCGGCGTTTTCGATGGGCTCGCTCATGCGGATCGTCCAGATGCGGAACATACCGATCGCGTGGTCAATGCGGTACAGATCATAAAATTCCTGCGCGTAGCGGAGCTTATCGATCAAGTACCGGTAGCCGTCTGCGGCAATGCGGTCCCAGTGATACGGCGGCATCCCCCATCGCTGACCCGCTTGCAAAAAATAATCCGGCGGCGCGCCTGCTAAAAGCTCAAGTTTAAAATATTTTTTATTCGCCCAGACATCCGCGCTATGCCGCGAAACTAAGAACGGCAAGTCCCCGATGATGCGAACGCCGCGCCGCGCCGCGGATGCTTTGGCGGAACGCATCTGCTCCCACAACTGCCACTGCATCCATTGATGAAACAAAATCGTCTGCGCGTGTTCCCTGCGCACCCCGTCAAGCGCCGCCGGCTCGCGGTCCCTGAGCGCGGGCTCCCAGTCGGTCCAAGAGCGCTCATGGTTCAAGTAGCGGATCACTTTGTAGAGCGAGTAATCATCGAGCCACGAGACCTCGTGCGCGCGGAATTTTTTAAAGGCGTCGTCGCTTTGAAGCTCCGCAGAAACGGATTGGAAGGCATCCCATAACAGCGTGAGCTTTTGTGCCTTGACCGCGTAATTAACGCGGGAGAGGCCGGTCGGAAATTGTCTGCGCAGCGCGGCAATCCGATCAGTTAGAAGTCCCTGCTCCACGCCGCGGAGGTCGTCCAACCGCAGATACATCGGGTCGAGCGCGAAGGAACTCTGCGCGTCATAAGGGCAGAAGTCAAAACCCGTATCCTGTATCGGCAGAAGTTGTATCAAGGACTGGCCCGTTTTGCGGCACCAATCGGCCAAAAGAACCAGGTCGGGTATTTCTCCGATGCCGGCGCTTTTTTTTGAAAAAATAGAAAATAACGGAGCGATCACACCCGCGCGCCGCTGAATTCCGATCCGCTTCCACTGCTTGGCCGCGCCGCTTGAGAGCAGGTAGCTGTAATCATGCGGCGCGGATGAGGGAATATTTGAGGGGCGAGAATCCGGCGTCATGCGGTTTTGGCCTCGCGGTTTTTCTGTGTCCTCGGCCACGAAAGCACCCAAAGCGCGTTGATGTAAACCGCGCCCGCGGTCAGAAAAAACCACGGCGATCCGATCGCGGCAAACAAATAGACCAGCAGAGTCGGGTCGCCGTCCTGACCGAGCACATACAAAACAGTTTCCGCGGCCGAGCGGTTGACCGGCGGTGGAACTTTTTCGGTCGCGCTTTTTGCCGCTCGGATCAACGCCAGCCGCTCGCCGATCACTCGCGCAAAGTTGATCACCGAACCCACGATCGCGGCGAACCACCACCACCGCACCGCCGCGCCCGGAACCCCCAGCGTCACCGCTCCGATCGCCAGGCCGGTCCAAAGCGCTAAGTCCACGATGAGATCGGCACAAGAGTCATACCACATCCCGAACGCGCTCTGAAGTTTTTTGGCCCGCGCGATGTCCCCGTCACAATTATCGAAAATAAATGATAGTTGGAGAAAAATCGCGCCGAGCAGCATGGCGGATCGATGACCCGTTGAAAAAAAGTATCCCGCCCACAAACCCGCCCCCATCGACAAGGTGGTGATATGGTTCGGCGTAAGCGGCGTTTTGAGCAGCACCACGCTCACTCGCTTCGCAATTTTTCGATTAAATGTAAACAAATCTACAGTTTGCATTCCGCTTACTTTATCACACTGCTCGGTCTCGTGCGGCTCGCAAGCAGGCTATCAGTCTGCGGAGGACGGAGCCGCTCGCGCGCTGTCTAAGACTAGGCGCGGCGAGCTCCCTGTCCGCCCGAGGCGGGG
>JAGVCY010000080.1 GCA_020058965.1 Candidatus Omnitrophota bacterium
ATCCATGAGTACAAGCGCCAGCTGCTCTTCGCGTTTTACGCGCTTTCGGAAGCGTTGCGCATCCGGCAGAACCCGTCCGCGGCCGTTCAGCCGCGCACCTTCATCTTCGGCGGAAAGGCCGCGCCCGGTTACGCGATGGCCAAGCTCATCATCAAGTTCATCAACAGTGTCGGGGACTTTATCAACAACGACCCGGCGATGAAGGGTAAGATCCGGCTCGTGTACATGGAAAATTACTGCGTTTCGGTCGCGGAAAAAATATTTCCGGCGAGTGACCTCTCCGAGCAGATATCCACCGCGGGCACCGAAGCGTCGGGCACCGGCAACATGAAGTTCATGTTGAACGGGGCGCTCACGATCGGCACGCTCGACGGCGCCAACATCGAAATGGCCGAGCAGGTCGGTCTGGACAATATCTTCATCTTTGGATTAAAAGCGCCTGAAGTGCGTAAGCTGAAGTCGGAAGGTTACCGGCCGCAAGACTTCGTCAAAAAATCGCCCATGCTCTCCGAAATCTTCGAGCTCATCCGCCACAACGCGCTCGCGCCGCATCAGCCGGACCTGTTTCGCCCGATCGTCGATTCGCTCACCGGATTGGACCCGTACCTGGTCTGCGCGGACTTCGACGGATACTGCGCGATGCAAGGTAAGGTCTCGGCGGAGTATCAGCAGCGGGAGAACTGGGTCAAGAAATCGATCCTCAATACGGCGGCATCGGGATTTTTTTCGAGCGACCGCACCATCCGCGAATACGCCAAGGATATCTGGAAAGTTAAAGCTTAAAAGTACGTGCCTCCACTATTAGTCCTATTCGTGATCCTGTTGCCATTCGTAGGAGAATGGGGTAGGCGGTTTTGGTTTTTGGATTTGGTGAATCATTTTAGGATTCAGACGGGGTTGTGCGCGGCGATTCTGGCGGCGGTGTTGATGGGATTGGGGCGTTATGCGGAAGGAGCGGCGGCACTGGGATCGGCCGCATTTTGCGCGGTGACGGTGCTGGGTGTGAGGCGGTTGCCAAAAGCCGGAGAGGAGTCCGGTCAAAGGGGCATCGCGGCCGATGTCGATGGGACGGACCCTTCCAAAATACTTTCGGTATTGACCTGCAATATTTGGCTCTTGAATCGCGGATATGAGAAGCTCTCGAAGCTGATCGGTTCAAAGGATCCGGATGTGGTGGTGCTTTTGGAGACGGACCATCAATGGTTTTCGGCCATGAAAAGGGCGCTGGCGCATTATCAGCATCATAAGGCGGAAGCGCGGGATGATTATTTTGGGCTGGCGGTTTTTTCGAAGTATCCTATGATAGCGACAGTGGAGCGGCTTCATTCGGAAGCCAAACCCAGCATGCGATGCGTGATCCGGCATCCGTCCGGGGATCTGACACTGTGGTGTTTGCACCCCGAGCCGCCCTACCTTCCGGCCGCGGCTATCCGACATCGGCTCGAACTGGAAGTGTTGGCCGGCCGGATTCACAATGAAGCCCATCCAGCGATTGTGACAGGCGATCTCAACACGGCGCCTTGGGCGCGGGCCTTTCGGGCATCGTTCGGAATTTTGCGAAACAGCGCTTCCGGATTCGGTCTCGCCGCCACTTGGCCCGCGTCGCTCCCGAATTTTTTAAGGATCCCAATCGATCACACGCTTCATACGGAACATTTTAAAACGCTGTTCCATGAGGTGTTGCCTCATGTGGGCTCCGATCACCGTCCGATCCTGGTTCGCTTAATGCGCCGATCAATCAAATAAGGTCAACATGCAAACGATAGATATCCTCATCGAAAAAATTGTATATGGGGGCAACGGCTTGGCGCGGCACGAGGGGCGCGTGGTGTTCGTGCCCGGGGTTGCGGCGGGGGAGAAGGTGCGCGCGAAGGTGGTGAAGGATTGTAAGAATTTTTTGGAGGCGGAACTGGTCGAGGTACTCGAGGCGTCGCCGGAACGGGTGGAACCGCCCTGCGCGTACATCGGTAAGTGCGGCGGCTGCCAGTACCAGCATTTGTCGTACGCGGAGGAATTGCGCTGGAAAGAAGCGCAGGTGAGGGAGCTCATGACGCGGCAGGGCGGGGTGGCCGATACGCTGATCCGGAAGATCGTGCCGTCACCAAACGATTATGGGTATCGATCGAGCGTGACTCTGCACCGGACACGGCCGGGCGGCGTGCCGCAACGCATGGGCTTTATCGGCCGCGACAAAACTAACCCGATCATTATCGACCGCTGCCTGTTGACGGAGGAGCGGTTGGAACGGGTATTCCGATGGGACGAAAACTTGGTCCGCGACGAAGATCGGCGCACGTACCGGATCACGGCCGAGGGCACCTGCGTCACGAGCCGGACGGAAGAATTTTATAAGGTTATGATCCTCGGCCAGGAGATCATCGCGGCGACGCAGGGATTTTTCCAAAACAACATTCCTGTCGCCGAAAAAATGGTTCAGCAGACGGCCGCGTGGCTTAAGGAATTGAAGGCGACCCATGTGGCGGATCTGTATAGCGGCGTGGGACTGTTTGGATTTTTGGCGGCGCCGGCCAAAGCGTCCGTCACCTTCGTTGAAGATAATCCTGCGAGCGTGAAGGCGTTGCGGATGAATGTCGCCGCCCGCACCGACCGCCGCTCGCGCGTGCATGACGCCCGAGTCGAAAGTGCCTTTAGCCGTGCTCTTTCGGACGCCGAGCCCGCGATCGACGCGCTCGTGATCGATCCGCCGCGAAACGGCATGTCTCGCGACCTGTGTCAAAAGATCGCCGACGCCAAGGGCATCAAGGGAATCGTGTACATCTCCTGCGATCCGGCGACGCTCGCCCGCGACTTGAAGATCCTGACAGCCGACAAGCGCCGCCGTGTCGAGGCCGTCGTGCCGTTCGATATGTTCCCGCGCACCATGCATATCGAAACGATGGTTTTTTTAAGATAAAAAGCAATAACGGCATGCAGCCCAACCCCCTCCTGCTCGAACTGAACGCGTTCACCTGGATCTCCCGTCTGAGAGAAAAGCACGGCGCAACGCTCACGCTCGGCTCTGTGCCCGCGGAAGAATGGGCCGCGCTGCGGGATCGGGGCTTTAACGCGGTCTGGCTCATGGGCGTTTGGAAGCGTAGTCCGCTGGCGGTGAAAACGGCGCTCAAGTGGCCCGATCTCAAAGCGATGTACTCCCAGGTTCTCCCTGGCTGGACTCCGGACGATGTCGGCGGGTCCGCGTATGCCATTTACGACTATTCGCTCGACCCCTTCCTCGGCAAACCCGAAGATCTTGCCCGCGCGCGCCGGGCGCTCAATCGTCTAGGCCTCAAGCTCATTTTAGATTTTGTTCCCAATCATCTCGCCGCCGATCACCCGTGGACGCTAACCCATCCGGAATATTTCATCCGACCGACACCCGCGTGCCGCCGCGCGCATCCGGAATGGTTTTTTAAAACGTCCGAAGGGGAGGTGCTGGCGCATGGGCGTGATCCGTTCTTTTATCCTTGGATCGATACGGTGCAGATCGACGCTTTTAACGCGGCCGCGCGGCTAGCGATGCGCAAGCAATTGGAGCGGGTTGCCGATGTGTGCGATGGGGTGCGCTGCGATATGGCGATGCTGCTCGTGAGCGGAATTTTTGAAAAAACCTGGAGCGAATGCGCGGGGAATCCGACGGAGCGGGCGGCGGGGGAGTTCTGGGAGGCGGTGCTGCAGCCGGTGAAGCGCAAGGACCGAGGGTTTAGAGCCATCGCGGAGTGTTATTGGAATACCGGTCAAAAAATGCTCTCGCTGGGATTCGATTTTGTTTATGACAAGGTCTTTTATGACCGGCTGATGCAGG
>JAGVCY010000246.1 GCA_020058965.1 Candidatus Omnitrophota bacterium
CACCGCAACGAATCCTGCGGCGGGCATTTCCGGACAGAATTTCAGACCGAGGACGGCGAAGCCAAGCGCGACGACGAAAAATATTGTTATGTGGGCGCCTGGGAGTACAAGGGCGAAGGCGTGAAGCCCGAACTCCACAAGGAAATGCTCGAGTTCGAAAATGTTCATCTGGCCACGCGGAGTTACAAATAGCCATGAACCTGACATTAAAGATCTGGCGGCAAAAAGATTCCAAGGATAAAGGGCGGCTGTCCACCTATCTCGTGAAGGACATCAGCCCGGATATGTCGTTTTTGGAAATGCTCGACGTGCTCAACGAGCGGTTGATCGGCGAAAAAGAAGAGTCGATCGCGTTCGATCATGATTGTCGCGAGGGGATTTGTGGTGCGTGCTCGCTCGTGATCAACGGTTTGCCGCACGGACCCGAAGGCGGTACGACGACCTGCCAGCTGCACATGAGAAAATTTAAAGACGGGGACACGATTTTTATCGAACCCTGGCGCGCCAAGGCGTTCCCGGTGGTCAAGGACCTGATCGTCGACCGTTCCGCGTTTGACAAAATTATTCAAGCGGGTGGCTTTGTGTCGGTGAACACCGGTCAGGCCCAGGACGCCAATTGTCTGCCGATCGGCAAGGAAACGGCCGATCTGGCGATGGACGCGGCCCAGTGCATCGGATGCGGCGCGTGCGTTGCCGCGTGCAAGAACGCTTCCGCCATGCTTTTTGTCGGAGCCAAGGTCAGCCAACTCGCGCTGCTGCCGCAAGGTCAGGCCGAACGCGAGCGGCGCGTCCTCAACATGGTGAAAACGATGGATGAAGCCGGCTTCGGCAACTGCTCCAACCAATACGAGTGCGAGGCCTCCTGCCCCAAAGAAATCAGCGTCGGCTTCATCGCCAAGATGAACGCCGAATACCTCAAAGCCGGCTTCAAGCACGACCCCTCCACCCTCCAAAAGACTTCCTCCGACTAGTCGAAAAGGTGGGCTCATCCCACTTGTAATCTATCCCACCATGTGCCATACTTCTATCAGAGCGGAGGAGGCGTATGACATTTAAGAGCATCGTCAAAGATCAGGAATTTAAAGAACTGCCGCAGGCGCGGGTAGATTCCAAATATCGCGTGTCGCTTGGCGCTGCCGGTAAACAATTGTCGCAGTTTAGGGTTTATCAAAACGCGCTGGGTCAGATTATTTTGGATCCGCAGGTGTCGGTGCCGGCCTGCGAAGCGTGGCTATTTAAAAATCCAAAAATCTCCAAGTCAATTCAAAAAGGTTTGGAAGACGCCAGGCTGGGCAAAACAACCAAGTCCAAGGAAGATTACTCAAAGTATCTCGACAAATGATGGAGTTGATCTGGACCCATGAGGCGCAGGGCCAGCTAAATCAGCTGGATGCTTCAGGTCGACATCAAGCAGTCGCTCGACAGGTTAAAAAAGCACTCGGGTTCCTTCAGACCAACCCGCTGCACCCATCTCTTCACACGCATGAATATCAGTCTCTAGACAGCCCTTACGGCGCCGGCCAAAAGGTTTTTGAGGCGTATGCCCAAAATAATACGCCGGGCGCTTATCGGGTTTTTTGGTGCTACGGCCCCAGGAAGAAGCAAATCACGATCATCGCGATCACCCCGCATCCGTAGAATCTTAATATACAGTCGGCTAACAAATAAAAGTTCGCGGTATTGTAATAGAGCGATTTCGCAAGTACACTTCACTTAAGTGGGGAAAATACTGGCGGGAATGTGCTATGTCCTGGATTATAAAAACTTAAACTAATATGAGTTATTTGTTTATTCAAAAGTCGTATTGTAATGGCATCTAAAAAAAGCCGCACCGTATTGAAAAGTCTTGCGCTAGTCCTGTCATTGGCGATGGCGGGTCAGGATGTGCTTTGGGCCTATCCGGATGCACGGTCTGAGGCGCTTTTTGAAAATCCCATGCCCAAGATGAGATTCCATCTTCCGGCTTCGGTTGCGTCCGTGGAAGACGGCTTTAGAGCTTCCGCTGGGTCCAAAATGGTCATTCTGCTTCAAGACGCACACACCAACCCTTCCGCCCAGTTCAATCTCGCCCGCGCGCTTGACCGCATTCTCCCCGCAGAAAAAATCGACCGCGTGTTCGTCGAAGGCGCATGGGGCGATGTGTCGCTCGGCCATCTCAAGCGGCTGGTGGAGCGGGGGACGCTCAAGGGAGTTTCTGCCGGATTCGTCAACAAGGGTATGCTTAAGGGCGAAGAATTCTTGAATGTCACAGCCGACTACGACTTCTCGATCCGCGGCGCCGAGACTCGTGAGGTTTATGTAAAGTCCCTGATCGCCTACCGCCGCGCGGTCGGGCACCGCGCCAAAGCCCTGGCGTATTTGGACCGCCTCAAGCGAACCTCCGAGACGCTCAAGGACGACTTGTTTAATCCCGAACTGCGCGGCTTTGACCGTCAAGCCCGAAGCTACGCGGCGGGCGAACTACCCGTCACCGATTATTTTGAGGCGATGTACCGGCAGGCCCAACGATCGGGAGTGTATCTTGGCAACTTCCGCGAACTTCGCGCGCTGAATCGGCTCCGGAAGATCGAGCGGGGAATCGATTTTGAAAAAACCGCACAAGAGCAGTCTCTCGCGCTCGAATCCCTCCTGGCCGCCGACCGTGAAGCGCTCGGCGATGCGCCTGCTTCCGCCAAACTCAACGCCGATGCCGAAAAAAACAACCGCACATTTTTTCTGCTGCTGGAAGAAAAGTTGAACCCGTCCGTCCGGTCCGCCTATCCCAACCTTTTCAAATATTTCCGCTACCTCAAAGAATCCAAAAAGCTCTCCGCCCGCGGGGTTCTTGCCGAACTTGAGGGTCTTCAGAGGGAGGTTTATTCGCGATTGACCCAAACGCCGGACGAAGCCGCGCTGAACCGCTATTCAAAAAACCTGGATCTCCTCGAACAGCTCATCTCGCTCAAAATTACTCCCGACGCCTACAGCGAACTTAAATCCGCCGGTTCCACCGATGGTGCCGCACGCGTCGGCGGATTCCTGAACCGCAAAATCTCCGACCTCGACAAGCACTACGACCGCGCCGTTTTTTTAAACGACGATTTCAAAAAAGCCGAGTCTGCTGCCCGCGCGTTCTACGCGCTCGCCGAAGAGCGCGACCGGATCTTCGCCGAGGAGACGCTCCGGTCGATGGACCGGGACGGCCTCACCCGCGCGGTCCTGATCACCGGCGGCTTCCACGCCCCCGGCCTCAAAAAACTCCTCGAGCAAAAAGGAATCTCGTACATCTCGGTCATGCCCCAGGTTCTCGCCGAGACCGACTCCAATCGCTACGAGCGCCTCCTCCTCGCCCAAAAAATCACTCCGCCCAGTTCCAAGCAAAAAGTCCTGGCCCGCTCCGCCTCAACCCCGTCCACCCAAAACGCCCTGCGCACCCTGGCCGCCCGCCTGTCCGGTCCGACCCTCGCGTCCTACGCAAACGCCCTTGATCTCCCCGCGTCCGCACTTGTAAACGCGCCGACCGCCGCTAGTCCTTTAGCCCGGGAAGGTAACCGGTCTACCGTTTCTGCTGCTCGGCTGGCGGATCAAGGAGATTATCGGATGGTGGTTGTGAGCGAAAGGGACTTGAAGGGGAGGCAGGTTCCGGAGAACATTCGGATGCAGATTGGGGCGGATGGCGTGGGACTTGAACTCGTCGACATGAGAGCGAACCCCGACAACGGGAGTTGGATCGATGTGATTTATAAGGTTCAGGCCAGCATGTCGTCCGCGGCCGGTCAGCTTCGAATGACTTTGGGCGAGGATGGGAGCATCGTCAGCAGGGGCTTTGAGGCGATGGAATTCGGAGAAGCCGACGACAATCAGGTGGAGGAGTTTTTTATAGGCGGGATCACCGATTATTTGATGACCTATAGCGGTCAATGGACCAAGCTCGGACTGGAAGTGGCCAAGGTCCCGGTCATGCTGAACCGGATGGATTTGGCCGTGATGACGTTTGATGTGGAGGCGGTCAAGGGAAATGAATCCGTCGAATCCTTTAGCGTGACGGGCAAAAAATTAGGCGAACTGGCCGTTACCTTCTCGTTGGTCAGGAGCAGGGAAGGTCACCCCGCGGTCAACATGCCGCCCGGGATACTTGATCGCATGGACGCTTCCAGTCTTATGGTGTTCAAAGCATTTAGGCAATTTGCCGGGGAATCGACACCCGTCGAATTCGGCTGGATCCTTCTTTACCGCCATCAAGGAGTAGACAGGATCGGCTTGGTTTCTTACATGGGCATACCGGGCATGGATATGCATGTGCTCGGAGCAAAATTAAAAAATATTCTTCTTGGAAAAAAATTCGACCCGAGCAGTTTGGCGGGTGAATCGGCGCTTGAAGAAGAGGGGCCCTCTCATGATGAACCCGAAGGCAACGAAGAAGGCCGCGATGACTATTGGACGGAACAGCATGCCGCCATGCTTCGCTTGGCGGAAGCGGGAACTTTGGACGGCCGGCCGGAGGATGATTGGATGCCGCCGCTTGGGTTTATCACGGATACTGAGCAGTGGGCGGATATTTTAAGCACATCGGAGCCAAGATTGACCCGATCAATTGGTTCTGCTGGAGACGCGGCCCTGGATTACATCGGTACCGGGTTCGAAAAAGAAGTAAAAACTGTGAAGCTCGCGTCGGATGTTCATTATGCGGATCAGGCCGACGGCGAGCGCCACGAGAATGCGGTGTTGGACGCGAGCTATCGCGCGGACGACATTCGACGCGAAGAAATACCGTACCGCCGGCTGATGGCGGCGACGCTCATCGCCGGGGCCAAGCTCTTTCCTGAATTATTCAACGAAAAAACTCTTCCGGTTCTGATCGCCAGGGCCTGGACGGTCGCAAGACTCGTGCAAATGGAAGGCGAGAACAACATTGTCGACACCTCTTTTGGGATCAATTACAAAATAGCCCGGAACATCAACGGCAAGGTTCTGGCCAGGTTTTTATTGGTATTGGCAGTCAGGGATGTCCTGCAGACACTTCATCCCGAGGAGCCCGAAGACCGCAAGGACGGGGCATTTTTTGAGATAAAACAATTTATCGGCTACGCGATCGTATACGCCTTTATGGAAAGGACGATGGGGACCGCCGCCGCATCCACCATGTTTAGGAATGATGTTGGAGCACAACCCGTCCGCCCGGAGTCGCTCCAAAATATATTTTTTGACATGGATCGGCAAAAGGCCGGGGCGGGTCAAACGCCGTGGATGGATCTTTGGAAGGCGGCGATGGAGACGATCGAGAGTGTTCGCAAAAAAGATCCCACGCTGGAACAGCCGTATTCGATGGCGCGCATCAAGCGGGAGATTCCTACGAAGCTTTTTGCCATGCAGAGGGAACAGATTGCCAGAAGGCAGGGACTGACTTTTACGATCATGATGCGGCCGATGGAGGAGATTCAGGCCGATACGGTGATTCTGCCGGTGGACACCGGATTTTTTGACGCTTCGGGCGCTTCCGGCGCGGTGGCGGAGAACTTTTATTCGACTCTACCGGCCGGCGAGGCAACGGAATTGACGCAGACTATTTTTACCCAACCCGCCTCAGAAGTTCATAAAAAAACGGATGCAGTGCAGGTCAGAATGCCGCAGGGGACTCCGTATCCCTGGAAGAGCGTGATTCACATGGTCTGGCGCGGGGCCGGACAGCCGGCATCCATTGCGGATATTCGAACGGCCGTCGCCAGGGCCCTTTTGAAGGCCAATGACGATCAGTCCACGGTCGCGGCCATCGCATTTCCCCATCATGGCGCGGAAACGACAGACCCCTCCCTGCTGGCAGACGGGATCATTTTGGGTGTGCGCGACGCGGTTCTGGAATTGGGACGGAGAAGTTCCGGCAAAGCTCTTGAGCCGCTCCGCCAAATCGTGCTGACCGTGCCTGACGGCACCGACCTCGCCCTGATCGAGAAAAAATACAAAGCGGTCCTTGGCGGCAAGCGCGGAGCGAGGTTGGCGGAGAGGCCGCGGCATGTGACTGTCAGTGGGGTTGTCGGTGAGGGGGATTTAGCGAGGGTGGCGGAGAAGCTGGGAGAGGTTTGGGCGAAGGCGGGTCGGGCCATGAGCGATCCGAGCGCGACCGCTGACGGGCCGGCGACGGCGGTTGGTGTGAGGATTCAGACGGATTCCCGCGGAGTATGGTTGAAGCTCAAGGAACTGGGGTTTGATACGAAGACGGAAGTCATTCGTTTAAAGAAACCGACTCCGAAGGACTATTTGCTCAAAGAGATGAGTGCCGATGATATTGCCTCTGTCAAAAGAGTGAGCGATGTTTTGCAAATATTTTTTACAGAGGACAGTCCTTTTGATTCAATCACCATCGGGTTTGGGGAGTGGTCCGCCGAATGGGACAGGGTCGCGCTCACGGACACCGAGCGGCTTACGTTTGGTGAAAAAACTTCTATTCTGAGTTTTGTGAGGCATCCTGGGCATCATCGCCCGTCCGGCGGATTAAAAGTCTCCGCCTCGCAGAACCGGCCCGAGGCCGATCGGGAGGCGCGGTATTTGTTGGAGCACCCGGCGGTTTTTCATCTTCCGCAATCGGGCGAGCGGGTCGATCAGGAGCGGGTTCAAACGCTTTTTTCCAGCCTGAGGGAACTCGACAGCAATTTTTTAATGCCGGAAGGAGTGGTTTGGAAGACCCGGTCGGAGGTTGAGGCCGAATACCGGGAGGCCCTTCATCGGGAGGAGGAAGCGCGCCGATCGGCGGAGCGTGAGGAGACGGCAAGACAATTGGAGGCTGAACGCGCGGCCGCTGCCCCTCGGATTTTGGCTGCCGCACCGATCGCTAGACCCCAAGCAGTCTCCAAATCCAGAAAAAAATTTATCAAAATCGCGGCCGCGGCAGGTGTTTTATGTCTTTTGATCGGATTTGGAGCGTACAAAGCCTGGGACATGCACCGTGAACGTGCGTATCGGGCGGTGGTCGCCGAAGTCCAGCCGCTTCGCTGGGCGGCGGAACGGAGACTCAAGCAGTACAACCAAGGCACTTCGCTCATCATGATTCGGGGGCCGGGCAGGCAGGGTGAGCCGGCACAAATACATCTCGAGCCGACCGATGCATTTTTGACCGGAATGCAAACCTACTTCGAGACTCCCGAATACCAGGCGCTGCTCAAGCTGGCCCGCCTCCAGCACGAACGCCTTGAGCGCTCCTCAAACCCCCTGCCGTTCCTTGGCCGCGAGAGCCAAATCCCCGTCGAAGCATTTAAGCAATACCAGGAAGCCAATTGGGCCTTGCTGTTGGTCTCCGAATTTAATTGGATGAATTGGCAATACTGGAACGTGGTTCAACAGTTGATCGGCGGGTCCGCCAGGACGGGCGTGACGGTCATCGCGGACCACGAGCACCAGTCACCGGAATTTTTTAACGAAAAGCTCGCGGACGCGGCCAGGCGAGTTCTGGAATTGCCGTTGGCCACCCACTGGGTGAAGGATTCCCGCATATTCAAAGGCGTTTACCTGGAAGGCCGGACACCGGCCGCGGGCGTGCTCAAAGCCGCGTCCGGCGGCCGTTCGACGCTGGACTTCGCGATGGCGCGGCCCGATCGCGTGAATCTGATACAAATGCTCGCTTCCGGAGGGCCGCAAGTTGCCTCCGCATGGGGCGGGCCGAGCCGGGCGGACGGTATTTGGATTCTTGAAGAAGCACAAAGACGGATCCGGGGGAACCATTCTGATTTTTCATTATCCGATTTGAGGAAAACGCTTCAACTTCCCGCTGATCCGGCCGCCTGGTCTCTGGACGATGCCAGAATCCATTTGGACATGGCCACTTACCATCTCCGAACCATCATATTGTCGGCGGTGATGCGGTCGGGAGGTCAAGGAGAGCGTATCCCGGAAGCGACGACGGAAGCGATGCTTCGAATCGTCATCGAAGCGCAAAAAGGGCCCGGGCTCCAAATGGTGATCGGCGAAGCGCGCAAGCAGGCGGAGGATCTAAAGAAAAATCTGAAGACGGCGTTTCCGTTGGTGCGTTCCGTTCCGCAGAAGGACGCGACCGCCGCTAAACTGATGACAACGAGTCCGGACTTGGTTCGGATCGGGAGCTTTTATCATCAGCACATGACCCTGCTCGGCGTGATGCTGTCGCGGGCCACGGCGGCGGGG
>JAGVCY010000200.1 GCA_020058965.1 Candidatus Omnitrophota bacterium
CATAGCCATGACCACATCCGCCCCTGTTCCGCTGCCAATGATCCCCAAAACCTGATTGGAAATGTTTTTTTGTCCCAAATTTAAACGGGATAATAAAGTCTGCCAATCACGACTGGCTTCATGGTCCGCCGAAATAGTGAAAGGAATTTCTTCACCATCCGGAAAAGCCATCATGACTGTGAATATCGTAAGACCGTCAACAGTCTTTCTCTTTCTCAACCGAAAAACGGACTGGATCGATTTTTTAGGTGTGAGGTGCGATGCGGCTTGCAATGCGCGGTTCGGAATGACGCGATGGGCCTCTTCGGCTCGTCCATCAGGATCTGAAGCAGATGAAAGAAGCTCGCTGATATCCAAAAGAATATTCTCACCGTTCACGCTGATCAAAAGTGCGTAAGGAACGTTCGATCCGGGACGGCTTGGAGAAGGACTGGTCAGCACGTAGGCGGTGCTTCCCACATATTTTTCTGCCGAAGCGGGGGAAGCGAGAGTGATGCTCGTAAAATCCGACTGCATGACCAGATTCATTTTGCAGAGTTCCCAAATAGCTTGTTTTCCTTCACCAGTCATCGAAAATGATAAAGCGCGCTGCCCTTCTGTCCCGACGGTTTTAAGGACTAGGGATGCTGGGTAACGGCCTATTTCGTTCAGAAGGGCTTGAAGGGATTTTGCGGTAACGAAAGGTCCGAATGTTCGTTTGACTGCCTCTACAGAGATGGGTCCTTCTGCCCCTTTGGCTTCGGGGGCTTGGCCGCTAATAACAATGAAACGAGCTTTTTGGGCGTAGTCTAATAAATTGGCTCTGTCAACCGCGGTTCTAGCTTTTCGAATATTTCCGCTTGAAACTGACGCAGATAAACTTTCGTCCATAGCAAAGACCAGAAAAGTGAGCAAAAGTTGCACAATCGGAGTTGGGTCTATATCCATAATTGCTTCGGGCGAACCCCTCAAAGCTTTTAAAGCTGTCTGTATAGTTATCATCGGATTATCCGGTTTTTGATGCATGGGCCGAATATCCAATCGGTCATCCGTCAGAATCTCCTGGACGACATCGCGTGATTCGTCGTCAAAATTTTCCGCGGTCAGCATGACCGATTTTTCCGCAAGAACTCTCATAAAAAGTTGAAAATCGTCCAAATGAAGCGATTGCTGCACCATAATTAAAATAAAATTGATCATGCCTTGAACAGATTGATTTGCCGGCAGTAAAGTTACAGGCGATTGGACCGTTAGCTGCCCCGCCATCCGCGCGGCGTGGGTCATGCCATCAGTTCCAAGCCGCTTCTGGATCTTCTCTTCAATTTTTATAACTTCCCTACTCCTTTTTTCCACAGGAATATCATCTTCGCCCATATCCGCCATTCTGGCTCCGGCTTGGATCAGACCGTACAATTTTTGTACGGCACCAATTTCTTTTTTGGTCTTGAAATGCAGCGTATCCGGAATTTTTTTACCAAATACGGCTGCAAAATCTCCCACCGTCGTTACCCCCAAAGCTTCTATCTCGTCCTCCGCTTGCCATGAGAAGGGATAGAGCCTTTTGTAGGAGTCGGTTGGATTATAAGCTCCGATGGGCTCCAGTTCTCTCCAGAGATAGGTCGCATAAAAACGCCGGGCTTTTTCCATCCCCCTGGTTAACCACTGTCGGGCTCGTTCTCGGGTTACATTGAGTAATTTTCCGAACTCGTCGAGTGAGAGACTTTCATTCGCAGGATTCGAATAGCGCAACCGAAGCGCCTGCTTCTCCTTTGGTGTGAGGCGAGAATGCGGCGATTGGAACAATGCTTCTATGAACTGAAGCATCTCGGGATCATTAAAATTGATGATGTCCGCGACCTCGGCCATTCTGGCTCCGGCGGTCGCGGGCGGGATCGGGATCACCTGCGCCAAATCCGCCATCCGCGCAGCGGCGTTTGGAAAATATAATTTCTTCCCGCTGGCCCGGGAAGGAATTTTCTCGGTGCCGATGATAACGATCGCCCGGGCTTCACGGAGCATCTTTATGAGTTTTTTGTCTTGCCGAGTGGGCTTGGTTGGGTTAAAGAAAAGGCTTTCGGCTGCCAAAGCGGTGGTACCGCTTACCCCGATTTTTTTGACCGTTTCGCCTTTTTTAGCCTTGGTTTTGTAATAGCGCGCTATATCATCTTCGAGAATTGGCCGGCTGCGGTTCAAAGTAGCATTCCCATCCACGCTGATCGCGGCACTACAAATTATTCTCGCGCGGCCGACCACGCCTGGGTCCGGCTTACCGACCGCGAATCCATCAAAAGGATTTGTTGCGGAGGAAAAGCCTGTATTTTTAAAGGCCCTACGACCGCGAGCTAGAGTTCTTGGCAATGAATCCCAGCCCGGGGTCAGAGCGGCTACAACATCAACATTGGGGCCGCGCTTCGTCGTTTTGAGCGACTCGCCAAATCCCAGTGCGCCTCCGGCGCCCACCGCAAAGATCACGACGACTGGTTCATCTGGACCGATACCTCGCGCGGTCAGATATTCATCGATATCGAATCCGCCCGAACCATGTCCGGTAGAAATAGCTTTGCCGCTATGATCCATGTAGCGCGCCGTACGCGAGTTGTTTTCCATAAATTTGTTTCTTGCTATTGATGCCTGTCCATAGCTGTCATACTCGCTTTTGATCATGCCTCGGTTGGATTGGGTAAGCGTCCGATACCTTGCGATGAACCGATGCATCAGTTTCAGCTTTGCGGGCGGAATGGCGCCGGACTTTAGCGTAAAAATAACGGGTTCAATCTTTTTTATCAGTTTGACGAGATCCGGATCCGATTCATATTCCTTCATCAAATCGGCGATGACCGCGGTGACCGCATCGATCATCGCGATCCCGTGATTTCCGGTGGATTGCGTGACGATTTTGAGGCCCTTGCGCAAAATTGCCCTCCCATCTTTACCCTGATCCAAAACTTCGCGTATGGCTCGTTTTACCTGAACATAAACACCTCTCGACTTAAACGAGAGGCCGGGCTGAACCCAATCACCCAGCATAAAAACCTCCTGCCGCTCATTTCTACCGGGGAGTTGCTGCTGGAGCTTTTTCCGCAAGTTGTGCAATGGCACGAAGGGTGGCTTAACCGTGTGTCCTTCCTGCTCCGCTCTCGCCGCGACGAACTCAGCATGGGAATGAATGGGTCGCCCAGGGCGCGGATTGACCCATCTCGGATTTATGTCGTTCAATAATTCCGCCGCCCTTCCCGATACGCCCGGATCGGCATCCGCGGCCGCGGCGCTCAGGATGTCTTTTTGTTCTTGGGTTTTAAAATTGCCGGGTCCGAGCAGATCCATCAGAAGCACCCGAAGGTACCAATCGTTGAACGGCAAAGCGATCAACCGATACAGAGCCGCCCTCACCTGAGGATCCTTTACGGATTTTTTGCTAAATGATGCTGGAAATGTGCTTGAATCTTCTTCAAATAAAGTTCGCAATGAATCGTTGGCATTGTTCGTGACGCGTACGCTGAGAGTCCGATTGATCGTCCTTTCGAGAACTAGAACCGCCCTCTTCCAATCCTCATACCTCACCCTTCCTGATGAATTCGCAAGCGCGTCTGCGATCTGACCCGCCGCCTGCGCCTTGGTGATGCGTCGGTCGCGTCGGCCTTCCAGCACGGCCAGCAATGATTCAAACGAATGCTCTCCGGCTCGTGCAGGATCCACCGCCCGTCCCGCCATCCGCGCGCCGGCTGGACGAATCGGTTCGGGCGGAAATATTGCCGGTTCAAATTGATAACGGGTCCGAATCATGCGGACGAGTTTTTTGGTCCGTTCGCTGGCTTTCTTGTAGACCCTCACTTCGATCGATCGGGACTTTGATTTAAAATCACCGATGCTCCGGATTCCGATGCTCTCAAGATATCGAATCTCAACCGCGCGAAACGGATAGAGCCGGGTAAACGGTTCACGCATTGTCTCGTCACCCAAAACTGCGAGATCCTGCCAAAAATAGGATTGATGGAAAGCCCAGAGCCTAATTTTGGCGACGCTCAGAGCCGCTTGGACGGCGGTGTACGATTTGTCTAATTTTCTGGCGATGTCTCTTGGCTTCATACGCTTACCGCCTTTGAGCGCGTATCGCAAGGTGACAAGCTCTCGCTGGCCGGGCGTTAGGGGTGATGACTCATCTAACACAGCGTTGCGAAACCGAACTTCGGATTTGAGGTACCGAACGACAGCATTCCTTTCATTTTTTTTATCATGGGCTGATCCGGCGGTTTTTGATTTTGCCACGCTTTTTTGAAAAGCGTCGGCCGAAAGACCGTTTACCCGGTTCCGCGCGGTCCAACGCCGCAATAGCTCGCGATTGATCGCGGGTATCGCACCCTGAACCTCAAACCATTTTCCATACAATTCTTCGGACTTTTTCTTCAAAAGTCTTTCCTTTAACTGAACCAGGCCCAGATCCTCTAAGCTATGCGCTACATGAGCCTGCGCCCGGCCGACGACGAAGCGGATGGGTTGTTTTTTATCCGGGAACGCCATGAGAAGCGACAGCAGAATGAATGCCCCCTCCAGATTCCGCCTTTTACGAAAAGCGGGCTGAACGTCCGAAACCAGCAAACCGTCGTCGCTGTCCCGTATCGAAAAAGAACCGACCTTGGCGCCGTCCGCCGCGTAAAGGGTCGCTCGCTTCGTCCGCACATCATCGCCCACCGGTTCGATTCCGATCCAATATCCCTGGTCGAAAAATCCATCCGCGCTTTTCGAGTCGATCGCCTCCGCCATCCGCGCAGCTGAGAATTTTTGGTTCGCATCAAATTTTAAGACCACCTTTCCTTTGTATCGGGCAATGAACGATATCTGGGGATTGTCTTTTAATTTGAAGTTTCGGGAGATCGGCTGAATATCGATCTTCGTATTCGGCCCCAAATCGGCTTCTTTTGGGACTCCGTAGTCATGTCCTTCAATGCTAAAAATATTCCCGCGCGTGTTGCGACGTAGCATGCGGCCGGCAGCATAATAAAAAATATCGTTGGCGGCATCGTATTTACCCAAATACTGCCTGCGTCCTTTTTGCGTCCGGTCATAAACTCTTACTTCTACGCCATGCCGGCCAAGACGCTCGATGATCCTTATCGGATATCGATCTTTTCTTCCGATACCGCCGGCAAAAGGACCGATGGGATATCGCTTGGCCCGATAGACCAAGCGCCCTCGGTTCAATTGATATTCCTGCTCGCCAAAAATTATATATTCGTCCTTCTTTAGGTCGTACCGAGCCAATTTTCGGATTCCGTCTTCGCTGAAGACCTGAAATCCGCTTCCCCATCTCCCCCCAAGCGGCTTGATCAGCAAATTCGAGCCCCGATCCCCTAACCCTACCGAAAAAACATTTCTCCGCCGGTTTTCATGGATCGGACCGGAAAAAGTATACCGCCCGTCGTTTGGATTCGACTTGAGCATCACGGAGGGCTTCCCGGATAGACTTACCAGCCGCGCGCCGGACGCGTGGCGGATGGTCAGGGTATTTCGACCAGTATCCTGATGGACATTTAATAGAGGATTGGCGTCACGAATCAAACCTGGAAGCAGGTCTGGGATATTGCCACCGGCAAGCCGTCGTGAGTTGTGCCATAAGATCGTGACGCCGGAGGGACTTACAAGTTCCGTCGCGTGCCGAAAATAAGTTTTCCAAAATTGATTTAGATTATGGTCGTCATGGATGTCTTTGAGATAGCTGGGGGTATCTCCGGCTTTTCTGGGTAAAAAAGCGTAAGAGGGTTCATTGCCCGTCACGATGAGCGCGGCTCCGGTGCTCCATTGAAGCGACGACCCCTGCGAAACTTCCAACGGCCATTGATTGAGGAGCGCGTTCTGCCGGGCGCTCGCAACGGCCAAGGGATTGATGTCCCGCCCTTCAAACCGCAGGTTGATGCCGCGATCCCGCGTTGCCTGATTTACGATCCACGAAATAAAACCGGCACCGGTGCACAGGTCCCTCGCGATTCCGGAGGTTATCCCGCGATCTTTAGCGGCCGAGGCCGTTTGCCGCGCCAGCGAGTAAACGTTATTCCAATAATCCTCGTCATCGGCCCTATAGCGATCGTCTCCCGAATCATAGACCAGCGGAAAGTATACGAATACTCCGCGGGCGATGTACGACCCTTTTGCATCGGGATCGTTGGAGAACATACGGCGGGTTATCCACATTTGTTTATCGTCAGGGGAGCTTAATTTGGCCATTCCTGAAAGTGAAAACGACCTGGCCATCACCTTTTCATCGTCCGTGATGTCCGCATAAAAATATCCGCCCGAAGCATGGATGTATCTGCGGCATTCGGACTCCACGGGAAATCTAGCATGTAAATATTTTGTAACCGCCCGCTTATCTTGAACCGAGCGTTCGGCGAGTGCTTTCCACCGATCCCAGTTTTTTCCAGGATCTCCGGCCTTCAACAACTCAAGCGGCACATAGTATTCCCATAAATGCATGCCAATGCCCCGCGAGGCCTTGAGCGGGATGATCGATAGAAGACGGCCGTCCTTTGAATATAAAAATTCATACCGATGCGGTTTGCCGGCTTCGTTCTTCCAATAACTTTTGCTGATGATCTCTCTGAGAATGTTATAGCCGGAGGGCGCTTCGGAAGAAAAATCAAGCGTGTCGGCTTGAGCGATGCAGCTCCAAAGTC
>JAGVCY010000299.1 GCA_020058965.1 Candidatus Omnitrophota bacterium
AGATCACGCAGCAGCGCCGCCAAAGCAAGCCGCCACTCTTGGCGGCGCAGCGGTCCCGCGAAGCATGATTTCCCTACGGAAGCGGCGAGAGTTAAACCGAAGCGAATTACTTGGAGGCGGGGGTTTCGGAGTACTTGGTCGGGAAGAGCTTGGCCAGGACAGTCGGGTTGGTCTTGAGAGTGCTTTCTAGCGCCTTCATGGCCTTGGTGAAGACTTTGATCTCGTGCTTGAGGCGGAGGTCGGCTTCGAGTTCCTTGCGGTGGGCTTCAAATTTGGTTGCATCGGGATCGGCCTGTGACGCGACGCGGAAAATGGCCAAACCGTTCGAGGTTGGCAGGGGGTCGGAGATTTTGGTGACATCAAGTTCGGCGAGGACTTGATCAATGCGCGGAAGCTTGCCGACTTTATCCAGGTAGTCGCCGGGAACGAAGGCCGCCGCATGGAGCGCGGTCAGTTTTTCTTCGGCAACGGCATCCGGCCACGAGGCGGTATCAAGTTTTTTGCGGAAGGCCGACGCTTTTTCGGTCACGGCCAGGATCATTTTATGCTGCCCAGCGAGCTCTTCGAGCACTTTTTTTGCTTCATCAAATGTCATGGGGGTCTGAGCTCGGTGCTCGATGAGCTCGAAGCGGTAGCGCTTGCCCTCGTGTTCCAGCCAACCGGTCTTATCGCCCGCTTTTTTTAACCCAAAGATGACTTCGGAGAGTTTGGGCGCCGCCCCTATACCTGGTATGACTTCTTCCTTGCTGATAAAGGGAACGCGGACCGCCTTGGCATCCCACTCCGCAGCGCCCGCATCGGCCGGCGCAGCGCCCTCGGCCGGAGCGGTTAAATAACGGACCTGCACGGATTCTTGAGAGAACAAACGGCCTGACAGGCGGTCGTATAAATCTTTGAGTTCCTCGTTCGTCGCAGGGGTAGGAGCAGGAACACTTTCTTTCGTGAGGATCACATAGTCCAGCTCACGCGGCCCATAGAGTTGACGGAAACGCTCGCGCAATTCGGCGTCGTCGGCTTTGAATTCTCCGCGGATCTGGTCGCGGTACTTTTGAAGCGACAAAAACTCACGAACTTCTTCTTCAAATGCCTTGGGATCCATCTTGAGGTAGCGGTCCACGATGAGCTTGTAACGCTCGGGCGAATACACGCCCTTGTCCTCAAAAACTTTTTGGCGCTGAATCCATTCGACCACTTCGGCATCCGAAATGCGGAGTCCGGATTCCTTGGCCGCGCCCACCAGAAGAATTCTCTGCCAGGCGAGCGACTCATAATCGATGGAGCCGTCAAGCGTCGAGGGATCAACACCGCCGAATATTTCGAGCTCGCGGCGCATGGCTTCATAATTGCGGATGAATTCTTGGGCCGAGATCTTGCGATTGCCGACTTGACCGGCCGTACCGGAGATGCCGGATTGATCGAGCGAGGAGCTCATCAGGACAAAACCCGGAATGATGAGTATGCAAAGCGCGATAAAGAGGTAACGCTGAATTGTTTTTTGTCTAAGAATGTGGAGCATGGCCGCGTATTATAGCACAAGGTGCTCAAAATCTACTCTTAACAGATATCATCATTCTTTAGCATGTTTGACGAGGGGTGCGCCTCGTGGTATACTCCCACTTGTATTGGCGGAACTTCCAGCCGTACTATTTCCATAACCCTTTTGTTTTGAATAGGTTAAGGATTTTTTATAACGGCCTGTTAACGCGCTTTATGCAATGATGTAAATCATGAATTTACATTGAGGCATTGCAATTTTTTTTTGAAAGGCAAGCTTCGAGAAATGGGTTCTAAAAAGACTTCTGCCGCAAAAGCCGACTCGACGCTTAAGCTTAAATTTGGACTTCCCAAGGGTAGTCTGCAGGAAGCGACTTTTAAGATGCTTGAGAAGGCGGGCTTCCATGTCAATGTGGGATCCCGGTCTTACTTTCCCTATATAGACGACGCAGAGCTTGATCCGGTGCTGATCCGTGCTCAAGAAATGTCGCGCTATGTCGAGCAGGGAGCCCTGGATTGCGGGATTACCGGCGAAGATTGGATACTCGAAAATCATTCGGATGTGGTGCGGGTCGCGGAACTTTTGTATGCCAAAACGGGACGGAATCGCGTGCGCTGGGTACTGGCGGTCCCGAATGATTCGCCGTTCCAGAAGCCGGAAGATCTCAAGGGAAAACGGATCGCCACTGAGCTTAAGGGGTTCACCGAAAAGTATTTTAAGGACCGGAAGATTCCGGTTGCTGTCGAATTTAGCTGGGGCGCGACCGAGGTGAAGGTCGGTTCGGGACTCGTGGATGCGATCGTCGACATCACCGAAACGGGCTCCAGTCTCAAGGCGAACAACCTCCGTATTGTCGAAACGCTGTGCTACTCGACCACCAAATTCATCGCCAATAAAACGGCATGGAAGGATCCTGTTAAGCGGCGCAAGATGGAAGGAATGGCCATGCTGTTCCTTGGAGCGATACAGGCCGAAGGCAAAGTCGGGCTCAAGTTGAATGTCATCGAAAAAAATTTAAAAAAAGTGATCGGTATTCTGCCCGCGATGAAGAAGCCGACCATTTCTCAGCTTTCGGACAAGGGTTGGTTGGCCGTGGATACCATTTTGGACGAATCGATTGTGAAGCATCTGATCCCGCGCCTGAAGGAAGTCGGGGCTCAGGGCATCATAGAATATCCACTCAACAAGGTGATTGATTAAACTAGAGGAGAGCGCATATGCCCTGTGGCAGAAAGCGTAAACGGCATAAGATGGCGGTGCACAAGCGCCGCAAGCGCCGTAGACGCGACAGACATAA